>CAKRJM010000214.1 GCA_934351765.1 uncultured Lachnospiraceae bacterium
AAGCCTTGAAAAATAAGGGTTCGCTGGCTTTTTCGTTATATCGGAATATCGGCAAAAAGGCGGTCTAAATGAGAGATCGTTGATTTTTCAGGAGCGGATGTTCCTGTTTTTTATTTAAAACAAAAAAACACTTGCAATTTCTTTTGTTTTGGTGTAGAATACGCAGAGAAAAGACAAATGTGCGTGTGATAAAGACATGCCACTGCAGATAACAGTAAGACGAGGAGAAAACCGAAATGGAAATGAAAGAAAAGCTCAAGGTTGGCGTTTTAGGCGCAACCGGTATGGTAGGACAGCGTTTTGTATCCCTGCTGGCAGATCACCCCTGGTACGAAGTAACCGTGGTTGCAGCCAGCCCCAGAAGTGCGGGAAAGACTTATGAAGAAGCCGTTGGAGCCCGCTGGAAACTTGACAATCCCATGCCTGAAAATGTAAAGAAGCTGGTCGTTAAGGATCTTCATAACATTGAGGAAGTCGTTGCTGACGTAGACTTCGTTTTCAGTGCAGTTGACATGACGAAGGATGAGATCCGTGCCATCGAGGAGGCTTATGCAAAGGCTGAGGTTCCCGTGGTTTCCAACAACAGCGCACACCGCTGGACACCGGATGTTCCCATGATCATTCCGGAGCTGAACCCGGAGCATGCAGAGGTGATCGAGTTCCAGAAGAAGCGTCTCGGAACAAAGAGGGGCTTCGTAGCGGTAAAGCCCAACTGCTCCGTCCAGAGCTACACACCTGCGTTCCATGCGCTTCGTGAGTTCGGTGTCAAGAGCGCTCTGGTAACAACCTACCAGGCAATCTCCGGTGCAGGAAAGACCTTTAAGGACTGGCCGGAAATGGTTGACAATGTGATCCCTTATATCGGCGGCGAGGAAGAAAAGTCCGAGCAGGAGCCGTTAAAGATCTGGGGTAAGATTGAAGACGGTGTGATCAAGAAGGCAGAAGGCCCGATCATCACCTCTCAGTGTCTGCGTGTTCCCGTAACAAACGGTCACATGGCAGCAGTATTTGTAAACTTTGACCGGAAGCCTACGAAGGAAGAGATCCTGGATCGCTGGAAGAACTTCTCCGGCGAACCTCAGAAGTTAAACCTTCCCAGCGCTCCCAAGCAGTTCTTACAGTATTTTGAGGAGGATAACCGTCCTCAGACAAAGCTTGACAGAGACTATGAACACGGCATGGGCGTATCCCTTGGTCGGCTCCGTGAGGATACCCTGTTCGATTACAAGTTTGTAGGTCTTGCACATAACACTCTGAGAGGTGCAGCTGGCGGCGCGGTACTCTGCGCAGAGCTCCTGACCGCAAAAGGCTACATCACAAAGAAGTAAGAAACAACAAAACCCTGTGTAACAATGACGCCCTGAAAGAGGCTTCTGTCTGTTTCGTAAAAGAGACAGCGGAAGCTTCTTTTAATGATGCGGAACCCACCTGCTATTTTGTTCATTTAGTGCTTTCAAGAACGGGGAAAAAATGGTATTCTATAATCAGGTTTCAAATAACTGAACAACGCGGTCCAATATACCGCAGAAAGAGAATGGGGAGAGGTTATGACAGCAGAACAGGCAAAAAAGGAATTACAGGAAGGAAAGGCATTTCTGGGAATCGAGTTCGGTTCCACCAGGATCAAGGCGGTAGCCATCGGAAGTGATTTTACACCCATCGTCCAGGGCGGACATGAGTGGGAAAACCGATATGAGGGCGGCTACTGGACATACTCTCTGGAGGACATCTGGGACGGGCTTCAGGACTGCTACCGGAAGATGGCAGAGGAGGCAAAGAGGGTTTACGGGGTGACTGTGACCTCCTTTAAGGCCATGGGCTTCAGTGCCATGATGCACGGCTATATGGCCTTTGACAAGGCGGGAGAGCTTCAGGTTCCGTTCCGTACCTGGAGAAATGGAACCACCGGAGAGGCAGCGAAAAAGCTGATCCCGTTATTTGATTATAACATTCCGGAGCGGTGGACCATTGCTCATATTTATCAGGCCATGTTAAATAAAGAGGAGCATGTTTCCCGCCTGGATTATGTAACGACTCTTGCGGGCTATATCCACTGGAGACTGACCGGAGAGCGGGTACTGGGCATCGGCGATGCGTCCGGTGTCTTCCCCATCGATTCGGAGACCGGGGATTATGATCAGTCCATGGTGGATAAATTTGATACACTGGTAAAGGAAGATGGACTGTCCTGGAAGCTTCGGGAGATCCTTCCTGAGGTGAAATCCGCCGGAGAGGGCGCAGGTGTTCTGACGGAGGAGGGTGCGGCCCTTCTGGATCCTACCAAAACGCTGAAGGCCGGAATTCCCGTATGCCCTCCGGAGGGCGATGCCGGAACCGGAATGGTGGCCACCAACAGTGTGAAGAAGCGCACCGGAAATGTTTCTGCCGGAACCTCGATTTTCGGTATGATCGTTCTGGAGCGGGCCCTCAGCAGGGTTTATCCGGAAATCGACATGGTGACAACGCCCGATGGCGCACCGGTGGCCATGGTTCATGCCAACAACTGTACCTCCGACATCAATGCATGGGCCGGACTCTTTAAGGAATTCGCGGAGGCTCTTGGCGTACCGGCTGATATGAACACCATCTTCCCCTTATTATACGGAAAGGCTCTGGAGGGCGAGCCGGACTGCGGCGGACTGCTTTCCTACGGTTATCTGTCCGGTGAGTTCCTGACTCACTGCGAGGAAGGACGCCCCTTATTTGTCCGGACACCGGAGAGTCGGTTCACGCTTGGCAACTTCATGAGAACCCATCTCTACTCCGCACTGGGTGCCTTGAAGATGGGCATGGAGATCCTGGAAGGAGAGCAGGTCGGTGTCGATGAAATTCTGGGCCATGGCGGCTTCTTTAAGACAAAGGGCGTCGGACAGAAGCTTCTGGCGGCAGCCATGAACACAGAAATTTCCGTAATGGAGACAGCCGGTGAGGGCGGTGCCTGGGGCATTGCGCTTCTGGCGGCATATCTGACCGAGAAAAAGGACGGAGAGACCCTTGGAGCATTCCTGGATGACCGGGTATTTGCCTCCATGGAAAAAGAAAAAATGGGTCCCGATCCGGAGGATGTAAAGGGCTTCGCAGTATTCATGGAGCACTACAAAGAAGGACTTGCCATCGAGCAGGCAGC
>CAKRJM010000215.1 GCA_934351765.1 uncultured Lachnospiraceae bacterium
GAAACGGAACAAAGCCGGGAGGCGGAAACGGAGATCAGGGATCAGGCGGAGGAACCCGGAATCCCGTCTGGGGAGGCAGTGAGAACCAGGTGTCGCCGGACGAGGCGTCCGAGCTTTTTACAACATCGATTAAAAACGGAGAAACGGTCACAAAACCGGATTATTTTTTTACGGTTTCCTTAACGGAAAAGGGAAAGAAGCTGACACTGGTAAGCACCACAGCTGAGGTCAATGGAGCCGCAGCTCCGTTTGAGAGCGGCGGGAGCGTGACACTTCGGGAGGGCCGCAATACGATTGTGGTGACACTGCGGTTCCGTGATGAAAAATTAAATCAGATCGTGGCGCCGTCAAAAACGTATACCGTGTATTATGTGCCGGAAAGCCATTATCTGTTGACGGTTCAGAATGTAAAGACCGGGGAGTGGTTAAGCGACGGCTGGGAGGAAACGACTGCCGATCCGGAGCTGGTACTCCATGTGACGGCTCAGAAGGGCCAGAGCGTGAAGGAGCCGAGAGTCCGCCAGAATCTCAAGACGATTTCAAAGCAGGACGACGGCAATTATCATATCACGTTAAAACTGGGAGAAAACACCATCAAGATCATGGCCGGTTCCGGCGTGAATCAGGCGGTTATGGTGCTTCAGTTTTATTATCAGTCGCAGGATTCGGAGTTTTCCATGAGCTTTGAGAGCGCGGCGGTGAACCAGACCATCAGCGGAGACAAGTTCGGCGGGACAACCTCGGCAGAGTATGCGTCTGATTCCGATGCGTTCGCATTTCGGGTAAGCTGTGCGGGAACGACCGGAAAAGAGAAGATCACCAGTGTGCTGGTGACGAACCGGTTTGGTTCAACGGAAATGGTCTACATGACCGGAGGAGACGGGTATATCCACTGTACACTGGAAGGTTCCAGCATCGGGACTTCCATTCAGGTCACCGGACAGGACGGCGACGGGAATGCCAAAGTCTATACCTGGAAGATCCGTTACCGGCGCCTGAGTACGCCGGAGGCTAAGAAGCCCAATGTGCTGATCCGGCTGGCCAACGAGACGGTCACGAATCCGAAAACGATCGTCGGGATCTCCGCTAACGATTATCAGCTCAATGCCCTCAATTCCGGGAACTTTGTAGTGACATTGAACGGAGTCGAAATCGACTGCAGCGGAATCACAGGCACGTACTATGAATACAACCTGTTTCTGGAGCAGGGGGCAAATGATCTGGAAGTAACGGTGACCGATGCCCAGCAGAATTTTGTGACGGAGCACAGGACGATCACCTACGCGCCGCCGGATACCGACGATACGATCACGGTGACGCTGGTGGTCGATGCGGAGAACGTGGGTGCTGCCCCCATGATCCGGGAGACTGTCCAGGTTCGCGGAGATCTTTCCATCGGACAGCTTCTGGAACAGCGGCTGGCGGCTCACGGCTATACGACCAATTATAAGGGCAATCCGGCTGACGACACCTACTATCTGGCGCGGATCTTGAAGCCCGGAATTTTAAACGGCTGGCATATTTCCGATGAACGGAGAGCCGATCTTTTCGCGTCCGGATTCGATATTCGGGAGCCGCTGGAGGACGAGCTGGGGAGCCTGGGAGAATTTGATTTTACGAAGGGCTCCGGATGGATGATCTCCATTAACGAGGATTACTATATCGGTCAGAGTATGGGCTCCAGAGATTACCGGGACGGCGATCTTATTCATGTGGCGTTTACGCTGGATTACGGACGGGATCTGGGAAACACCGTGAACTGACCGGCTGACAAAAAAGAGAGGTAGTTATGAGAAAATCGAGGCTTCTGTGGGGGCTGTGGCTGGTGCTTACCGTGGTTTACTGGTTCTTTTCCGACAGCTATCTGGCGGTGTTTCTGCCGGCGGTATCGGTTTTGCTTCCGCTGTTGTCCGCTCCTGTCACGCGGCATGGAGCGAAGAAGCTTTATGCAGAGCTTTCCATAAGACGGGAGGGGGAAAAAGGTGAGCGGCTGGAGGGAATCCTGACGCTTCGGAATCAAAGCCTTCTGCCCCTGGACCGGGTGCTGATCCGGGGAGTTTGCAAAAACCGTCTGACCGGGGAAAAACAGGTACTCCGGATTCGGACAGCAGCCCTTCCGAAAGCACAGACGCGACAGAGTTTTTCTGTTTCCTCGGAGACCTGTGGAGTATTACAGCTGACGCTATCGGAGGCAGTCGTTTACGATCCGTTTGGGCTGTTCTGCTTTCGGGTGCCGTTACAGGGAGAAGCGGAGACGCTGGTGCGGCCGGAGCTTTATCCTTCGGAGCTTTCTGTCCTTTACGGCGAGAGCATGAGCCTGGACAGCGAGGAATATTCCATGAAGCGGGCGGGCTTTGATCCCAGTGAAACCTTTGCAATCCGGGAATACCGGGCAGGTGACGGAATCCGCCAGATCCACTGGAAGCTGTCGGAAAAGCTGGAAACGCTGATGGTACGGGACTACGGTCTGCCGATCCAGAATACAATCCTGCTTTTATTGGAAACCGGTTATGCACCAGGCGGGGAAAAGCCGGAGCCGGCGTGTATAAGCGCACTGGCAGAAGGGCTTCTTTCAGTGTCGGAGAGCCTGGGACAGATGCAGCTTACCCACAGCATCGGCTGGCAGGATCATGAAGCAGGGAGCTTTTCCTGTATGGAAATCGATGAAACCGAAGACCGGACGCTCTCCATGGCCGGGCTTCTCGGTGCGGCCGGAGGCGAAGATCCGGAGTCGGTGCTGGATCATTACCTGGAGGAACATGAGCAGATGGAGTCTGCCCATGTGGTGTTATTTACGGCAGGAGCAATAGACGAGGCAGCTGCACTGGCGGAACACTGCATGGTAACAGAGGTTCTTTGTACCCCGGACGGCGCAGGTGCGTCGGAGCAGATTGGGGTATCGGTGTGTGTTTCCTCTCCGGAGCGGCTTGCGGAGTCGATTTCTTACCTTGAGATATAACGGAGTGAAACAGATTTATGAAGAAACATATGGAGAACCATTAGTATATAGCTGTGATGAAGTGATTTAGAAAGTTATAATTTCTCTTTAAAAACTAATAGTCCATCTTAAAATACGAATTTACACAAGAATCAGAGGGTAAAAT
>CAKRJM010000216.1 GCA_934351765.1 uncultured Lachnospiraceae bacterium
CGCATGTTATGTAAACAAATCTGTGAGCCCTGATTGCCTTAATTTCCATGCCCGCTCGATTCCGCTTTGCTCCATCTCGCTGGACGGCTGGCGCCCCCTCCATGCCTGATCTACTCGCCATGCCATTCGGATTCCGCTTCGCTTCATCTCGCTGGACGGCTGGCGCCCCCGCCGATCTCCATCTCTACTCGCCATGCCCGCTCGATTCCGCTTCGCTTCATCTCGCTGGACGGCTGGCGCCCCCTCTATGCCTGATCTGCTCGCCATGCCCGCTCGATTCCGCTTTGCTCCATCTCGCTGGACGGCTGGCGCCGTATAAAATGGCAAAAATAAACGCCCGGCCAAGTAAACTTGCCGAACGTTTATTTTACCATTTTGCATGGCTTGTAGCTTAGCCAAAGTATCTCTTTAACAGGCCTTCGAAGGCTTTGCCGTGGCGGGCCTCGTCTCTTGCCATTTCATGAACGGTGTCATGGATTGCATCGAGGTTTGCAGCCTTTGCTCTCTTTGCGAGATCAGTCTTGCCTGCGGTTGCGCCGTTCTCAGCTTCTACACGAAGCTCCAGGTTCTTCTTTGTGCTGTCGGTTACTACTTCACCGAGAAGTTCAGCAAACTTTGCTGCGTGCTCTGCTTCTTCATAAGCAGCTTTCTCATAGTACATTCCGATTTCGGGATATCCTTCTCTGTGAGCAACTCTTGCCATTGCCAGATACATACCAACCTCGGAGCATTCACCGTTAAAGTTTGCTCTCAGGTCTTCCATGATATCCTCGCTTGCGCCCTGTGCAACGCCTACTACATGTTCTGCAGCCCAGGTCTTCTCGCCTGCCTGCTCAGTAAACTTGCTTGCGGGTGCTCCACACTGGGGACATTTCTCAGGTGCTGTTTCGCCTTCCCATACATAACCGCATACACTACAAACAAATTTCTTCATATCGATTTCTCCTTTTCTTTAAAAACACAATGGTTATTAGTTCTTTTTATATAACAGTAACGATTACTGTTATTATTTTTATATCACACGGCCTCATTCTTGTCAAGACTTTTTCTCATCTTTTCTTCACATTCCCCACATCGGCCATAGAATACCGCCGTGTGGCCGGAAATAGAACCGTCAAATCCTTCCGCCGCCATGGCCTCCAGATTTTCCAATGGCTTCATCTCAATATCCTTCACTGCTCCGCAATCCCGGCATACAAAATGATAATGAGGATCTGCATTGGGATCAAAATGATCAACACCATCTCCGCAGCTTATTTTCTGGATTTCTCCCACAGATGCCAGCAAGGAAAGATTCCGATATACGGTTCCCAGACTGATATTGGGATATTCTTTACGGATGTTCATATATACCGCATCGGCCGTAGGATGGTCTTTCCTAGTCGAGAGGAAATTCTTAATACTTTCCCTCTGGCGACTGTATTTCATCGTTTTCATAGGCCCTCCTTATCTTCAAGAATAATAATGATTACTATTTTCATTATACCTTATTTCATGTTTCTGTCAAGCCTATATTTTCCGTTTTTGCCTTATGTCAATCTTTTCCGCTTTTTGCCTTATAAAGCAAAGCTGTACCCCCACTCAAAATAGCCGTACAGTCTCTTCCAGATGTCCGGTTACAATCGGGTGGATCGTCCGATCCACCAAGATTGCCGGAAGATCCACACCGATTTTATTCTGCAGTGTATCCATCAGACCGGTTTTCAGCGTATCCTGCAGCAAAGAATCCAGTCCTTCCGTGATCATCCTGCTGCCCGGCGTCTCGTCCCACCGCATTTCCAAATCCTGATATCCATTTCGGAAACAGCACTTCACCGTCCGCCGCACGGCCTCCTCCAGAAATGCCAGGTTGAGCTTCAAAACCGGCGATCCGTCTTCATCGCAGCTTATCTCGCCTTTCACGCCAAGAAGATACGGCTCCTCATGAAGCAGACAAACCGTCTCTGCTGCCCGGCTGAAGCCCACCTCGATCCGGTGCATGTGCTCCCCTTCTTCCAAAAGCAGGAAAAACCTCCCATCCTCATAAGCAAAGCCTGCACTGCCGATTCCGTCAGTATAATTATTATGAAAAACCTGAAATACCAGCGGGCAGAGCCCCACATGCTTCTCATTGAGCTGATATCGCTTTCCGTTCAGGGCTTTCATGAAGCGCTCCCGGAATAAAAATTCTGGTTCTCCGGCACTCCCCTTTCTTCTCCAGCTGTGAAGCTTCGCCCTGTCTGTCCGTTTCAGCAATTTCTTCTTTGTAGTTCCGAACCGCTCCAAAGCCGCTTCTGTATCATGAAGCTTCCGAAGGGCCGCCGGATCCTCAGGTAGAATCTCCTCCGGTTCAAAATCCACCTCAAAATATCGCCTTACAATGTCCAGCAGCACGCAGTTCTGGAACAGCTCATCACTTCCCGCGTTAGTTGCAATTACAAGATCCAGATCGGGATACCCCACCACATTCTGCCCCAGCATACCGTTAAAGGTAAAGCTGCCGGGTCTCCCTCCGAGCCAGACCTGATAGCCATAGCCATAAGGTCCCATGTTTTCTGGTGTATCCTCCTGATGACTGGTCGCTGCCTCCACCCAGCACTCCGGAAGAAGCTGCTGCCCCTCCCAGTTTCCTTTCCGGAGATAAAGCTGTCCAAGCTTCGCGGCATCCTCTGTTGTCAAAAACAGTCCCCAGCCGCCCTTATTAATCCCCATGGGACATGTTTCCCAGTATACCTGATGAATGCCCAATGGCTCCCAGAGCCTCGGTCTCAGATATTCTACCATGGGCTCTCCGGTGATCTTCGTCACGATCGCTGAAAGAATATAGGTATTCATGCTGTTGTACTCAAAGGTTTTTCCCGGTTTTCCTCTGGTAGAGGCCAGAAGATAGCTGGTTACCCAGTCATCACCTGAAACGATTCCCGTCTCATTAAACGTCACGCCGGTCGTCATAGTCAGCAGATGCTCCACGGTCAGACTTTTCTGATGACCACCGGTAAACAGAAGCTTTTTATCCAGAATTGGATAAATCTTGTCCTCCAGAGAAAGCTTTCCCTCCGCGATCAGCATGCCAATAGCCATGCCTGTAAT
>CAKRJM010000217.1 GCA_934351765.1 uncultured Lachnospiraceae bacterium
TTTCCACCGCGATTGCAGGCGCAGCAGGTTGTGCACTTTCTTACTACTATTACATTTATCCTACCGTTGGTGACACATTCCAGATATTCGGATTTATTGCCGTTTGTATCGGTGGTTTCGGAAGTGTTGAAGGTGCATTCTTTGCGGGCATTCTCATTGGTCTGGTGGACTTGGTGGCCGGTACCTATCTGAGTACGGCTTACAAATATGTAATTATCAGTTTGTTCTTCATGCTGATTGTATCATTTAAACCCAAAGGTCTGTTTAATAGGTGATAATTATTATGAAGAGGATAATAGAAGAAAATAAAAGTTTTATCAAACAATTATTGATTGTTTCCACTATCTTAATTATTGTTCCGATGTTTATACAGCGCCCGTTTCAGTTGAATGTTTTGATTCTGTGTACAATTTGGGCAATAATGGGATTAGGCTGGAATATTATTGGCGGTTATTGTGGCCAGGTTTCCAATGGCCACGCGTTGTTCCTCGGTATTGGTGCCTATGTGGGAGCCATGTGTATGAAACACTTGGGTCTGACACCGTGGATTTCCTTTATTTTCAGTATTTTGCTTTGTATGGCAGTGGCGTTTGTGATCGGAACTCCGCTTCTGAGACTGAGAGATCATGTATTTGCGATTTCTTCCCAGACCCTGGCAGAAAGTTTCCGTATCATATTTTTAAACTGGGCACTGATCGGCGGTGCCACCGGTATCAGCTTTTTTGACAAAGAGCGTTCTGCTTGGTATACATGGCAGTTTGCAGATAAGCATCCTTTCTATTATATTTGTCTGGCATTTATGCTGGCCTGTGTAATCCTGACAAAGGTATTTCAGGAATCCAGGATTGGATATTACTGCCGTGCCATTAAAGCAAATCAGGATTCTGCAGAGAGTACCGGAGTTCATGCTGCAAAATATAAACGTTATGCTTATATGTGTTCGGCAGGTATGGTTGGTGTGGCAGGTGCACTTTACGCAGCATATCTGAAATATGTGGATCCCAACGTAATCATGCCTTTGAGTAACTCCATGCTGATCGTTCTGGTGGCTGTTATGGGTGGAATCGGAACGGTTTGGGGACCTGTACTTGGCGCATTTTTGATGATGCATATCAATGAGTATGCGAGAGCCTATTTTGTTCAGCACAATGGTCTGAATCTGGTAATTTACGGCGTACTGGTAATTCTGGTGGTTCTGTTCCTGCCGAATGGACTGATTTCCTTATTCAATAAAGAAAAGAGAAAGGTGAGAAAGATTTCTTTCAAAAAGAAAACCGATAAGGAGGTAGTCTAGTATGTCAGTGATCCTGGAAATAAAAGAGGCAACAAAGACCTTTGGCGGCCTGAAAGCAAATGAGAATATTTCCTTCGAGGTGGAGAAAGGGACGATCGTAGGGGTGGTTGGGCCCAATGGAGCTGGAAAAACAACACTATTTAATTCAATCAGTAGAACGCACAATCTGACTTCAGGACAGATTATCTTTAAGGGGAATGATATTACGAAGTTGCATTCCTATGAAGCATGTTGGGCTGGTATGGGAAGGACTTACCAGGTACCGCAGGCATTGGAGGATATGACAGTCATTGACAACATTCTGGTTGGTGCGCTCTATAAAAGAAAAAAAGTTCGTGAAGCCCGTGAATTTTCAAAGGAGATTTCCGAATTCTGCGGCCTTTCCGAATTTAATGAGAAGTTGGCATCAGGACTTAATGTCATGCAGAAAAAACGTCTGGAAATCGCCAGAGCACTGGCCTGTGATCCGGAACTTCTGCTTCTCGACGAGACTATGGCGGGTCTCAATGGTGTGGAGAGGGAGGAAGCCATTGAGCTGATCCGCAAGATCAACCGAAAGGGAATTACCATTCTGATGATCGAGCATGTAATGCAGGTTGTTATGAGTGTTTCTGATAAAGTTGTTGTAATCGTGTCGGGTAAAAAGTTGATGGAAGGCACTCCTGCTGAAGTTACATCCGATGAACAGGTAATCAAAGCATACTTGGGAGGTGGACATAATGCTGGTTGTTAAAGATCTGGTATCTGGTTATTCTAAAATGCCTGCCATTCATGGTGTTTCGTTTCGGATCGAAAAGGGACAGATCGTTGCTGTCCTAGGCTCTAACGGTGCAGGAAAGACCACCACACTGAAGACCGTTATGGGGATTCTTCGTGCCATGTCCGGTGAAATTACCTATAAAGGGGAAAGTCTGGTCGGCATCCCGTCCTACAAAATGGCTCAGAAAGGAATTAGTATGGTTCCGGAAGGCCGGCATCTGTTCCCGAAAATGTCCATTTATGACAATCTGATGATGGGCGCTTATACTGTTAGGGATAAGGTGAAAATCGCGGAAAAACTGAAAACTGTTTATGAAATTTTCCCGATTCTGGAAGAAAGAAAAAATCAGCTGGCGGGAACCATGTCTGGCGGTGAGCAGCAGATGGTGGCAATTGGCCGTGCATTAATGTGTGATCCGGAGCTGTTGATTCTGGATGAGCCGTCGTTAGGTATCATGCCCAAGCTGGTAGATGAAATTTTTGAATTCATTAAAAAGATTAATAAAGAGATGGGTGTTACTATTGTAATTATCGAGCAGAATGCGGAGAAAACGCTGGCATTTGCAGATTATGCTTATGTTATTTCGGAAGGTCAGACAGTAATCGAAGGTAAGGCTTCCGATCTTTTGAACGATGATCAGGTTCAGAGAGTATATCTGGGCATGGATTAAAGGGGAGAGCTATTGATGAAATTAAGCTGTGCAGATACTTTGATAAAGGGTGACAATTATATTGAGAAGGCATTAAAGTTAAAGGAGTGGGGATTTGAGGGGATTTCCATCAGTTCCAATGGGACTTTGTGGAAGGACGACCAGAGAAACGGGGAAGTCCTTGATATGCAGAAGGAAACAGGGATTTTCCTGGCAGAATTTACTTTGACTGGAATGGATTTCGGACACCTCCATGAAGACGAAGGAGAAGGGGTTGAAAAAAGCGTAAAGCTGGGCTGCCGGTCGGTGGATC
>CAKRJM010000218.1 GCA_934351765.1 uncultured Lachnospiraceae bacterium
ATATCGCTCTGATCAATACCACGTATTATGGAATGACGCGAGAGCCTGTTTATTCCTTTGCCCTGCAAAAGGAGAAGGAGGACTGGTTCTTCTCCGCCAGCTGCTATGTGGAAGATCAGAAAGCGTATTATGCCTCGTTCAGTTCGCTCCAGATCCCATGTGAAGAGGCGGAAGGCTTCCTTGAGATTATTCGTGAGGAAGGAGAGATAAAACGGTTCAGAAAATATCATGAGCCGATCCGTCTTTTTCAAACATCGGATGCACCGGCATGCAGCTCCGGAATCGTCTTTTCCGACGGAAGCAGAGTAGACAGAGGAATCGCGTTTGGTGATAAGGCGCTCCGGTATCTCTATGCACTTGCCGGCAAATATTATGAGACGGCGGAGAACTATGAAGGAATCAGGGCAGTTTCTGTCCAGAGAAGTTGTATGGATCATTCCTCTTCCTATTTGTTTACCATTGAAAAAGAAGGCAATGACTGGTTCTTTTCCTATGATGCAGTGATTGACAGCAGCAATATACATACGGAAGTGGAAAAGCAGCGGATCGAAGAGAAGGATGCCGAAGAGATACTCCGGATCGTAAAGGAGGAGCAGCTCGTTACAGCAGTGAAGGGATATGAAGAACCGCTGGATGACGATATCATGATCCTTGACGAAACGACGTATCAGATATCCTTTGAGTTTGAAGACGGCAGTTCGATAGATGCTCCGATCGATGCGGGTGCTTCGCTGATCGATGCATTCTATACTCTTGCTACAGTGAAAAATCAGGAAAGATAAGCGGCTTATGCTTCTGCTTTTTACTGACAGTGGAAACATAAGCGTAGGAAATGAGGAATTCAGATGGCAACTCAGATAACAAATTATCAATGCCCCGCATGTACGGGACCGCTCCATTTTGTGGGGGAATCCGGCAGACTGGAGTGTGAGTACTGCGGATCGAGCTTCGATGTGGCTGAGATCGAAGCGCTCTATAAAGAAAAGGAACAGAAAGCAGCAGAAGCGGCAGAGACTGAAAAGGATAAACCTTCAGATTCGGCGGAAGCATCCGCTGGCGGAGACGGATCGGAATGGGACGTTTCTGATCTGAATGCGGACTGGGGTGAGGACGTGCACGGAATGCGTGCCTACAGCTGTCCCTCGTGCGGTGCAGAGCTGATCTGTGAGGAAACGACAGCCGCCACGTCCTGTCCGTACTGCGGCAATCCAACGGTCGTGCCGGGACAGTTTTCCGGAATCTTGAAGCCGGACTATGTCCTGCCCTTCAAGCTCAGTAAGGAGGATGCAATCAAAGCGCTGAAAAGGCACTATCTGAAAAAACCGCTGCTGCCGTCGACGTTTTCCAAAGCCAATCATCTGGAGGAAATCAAGGGGATATATGTTCCCTTCTGGATGTATGACGGTGAGGCCAGCGGGAGCGTTCAGTTTCATGCCACCAGGGTGAGCAAATACCGATCCGGGGATTATGAGATAACCGAAACCAGTCATTTTAATGTGCAGCGCGCCGGTAACATTGCCTTTGAAAAGGTTCCGGTGGATGCATCCCGGAAGATGCCGGATGACTACATGGATTCCATCGAGCCGTATGATTATTCCGAGCTTAAGCCATTTTCTACAGCATATCTGCCGGGGTTTCTGGCAGATAAATATGATGTCAGCGTGGAAGACAGCTGTGAGCGGGCGGATAAGCGCTGTGCAGGCTCGCTGGTAAGCGCGCTGGAGGGCACGGTAACGGGTTATACCTCCTGCAGTGAAACAGGCCGGAGCATTTATTTGAAGCGTGGCAAGGTACATTACGCACTGCTTCCTGTGTGGATGCTGAACACAAAATGGGAGGGGAAGGATTTCCTTTTTGCCATGAATGGCCAGACGGGCAAGCTGGTCGGAAATCTTCCGGTCAGCACGAAGCGGGTGATTGGTTTATTTGCGGCTATCGCAGCATCGCTGATTGCTCTCAGCGTGACCGCACTGATGCTTATAGCGCGGTAAGGAGGGAGGAGAACATGAAGAGACGAATATTTTTTCTCCTGCTGACGTTTATGGCGTTGTTTTCGCTTGTTGTAAGTGCAGGAGCGGCAGAGCAGACAGGGGCACAGCTGAATTATGTGACGGATGCCGCAGGGCTTTTCAGTGAAGGTGAAAATGCGCAGCTGGAGAAGATGGCGGAAACGGTTTCAAAGAAATACGGTGTTGGTGTTTATGCCGTGACGGTGGAGGATTTTCGGGATTATAATTCCGATGGCGTCTATAAGGCAACCTATACGATCTATCATGACTATACCATGGGGGAAGGATCTGATCGTGATGGTATCATGCTGCTGATCAGCATGGATGATCGTGACTGGGCGATGTTCTGCTATGGAGAACGCTGCGAGTACGCATTTAACAGCTATGGGCAGGAGAAGCTGGAAAAGGTTTTTCTGGACAACTTCGGGGAAAATGACTGGTATGGCGGTTTTTATGATTATATTAAGGAATGTAACAGCTATCTGGAAAAGGCTGCAGCAGGGAAACCTGTACGGGCAAGTATGTTCATTCCCATTCTTATTGTGATCGGTCTTTCTCTTCTTGCTTCTATGGTCATTGTTGCTGTAGTGTGGGAAAAAATGAATTCCGTAGCGAAGAAGGCGACTGCCAACGTATATATCTCCAAAGCACTGCAGCTGACGGAGAAAACAGATTACTTTACTCATAAGACAACGTCCAGGCAGAAGATCGAGCGCAGCTCTTCGAGTGGAGGCAGCCAGAGTGAATCTGGAGGAGGAGGGTTCGGCCGGAGTGGAAAATTCTGAAAGGAGCAGCTATGAGAACAACACGGAAACGAATCTCCGCGCTGATGCTGTTGCTGATCCTGCTGATGCATTTGTGCGCCTGTGCGCAAATGCAGAAACGGGGAGAATCGGATGAGCCGGAGATGAGCACTGATGCGGTAACAGTTCCTGAAAATGACAGAGAGAAGGTGCAGGAAAAACAGTCGGAAAAAAATACCTTTTCGACAGAGGCCAGGAC
>CAKRJM010000219.1 GCA_934351765.1 uncultured Lachnospiraceae bacterium
GGAGTATGCACCGGCCTTTTCGGTTTCCAGAAAGGACGCCAGGGAGCTGAAGGAGCTGCTTCGAAAAAAAGGCGAGCTTCCGGTACGGTTTTATGCCGATACAAGGGTCATGCGCGGCTGCACCACCTACAACATTGAGGGGCGGATCGAGGGCATACATAAGGACCGGCTGGTGCTTCTGTCGGCCCATTACGATTCCTATTTCAGCGGATTCCAGGACGACAACACGGCCATTGCCATGATGCTCGGCATTGCAAAGGCGTTTCTGGAAAGCGGGTACAGGCCGCGGAATACCATTGTCTTCTGTGCCATGGCGGCAGAGGAATGGGGGGTGGCGGATTCTAACTTTGACTGGTCCACGGGGGCCTATGAGCAGGTCTTCACGGCGCACCCGGAATGGGCAGGTACGGTTATTGCGGATCTGAATTTTGAGCTCCCGGCACTGGCGCACGGTACGCGGGCACGGATCCGGAGCTGTTATGAATACCGGAAATATCTGGAGGAGTTTCTGGAGGAGCTGCCGGCGCTGACTCGTGCATATCCGGAGGAGACGACGGTAACAGCGCCCATCGAGACCTGGTCCGATGATTTTTCCATGGCCATTGCGGGGCTTCCGTCCATGGTCAATGATTTCACCGGCGGCAGCTTTATGGACACCCATTATCATTCTCAGTTTGATAACGATGAGTTTTATGACAGGCAGGTTTACCGTCTCCATCATGAGCTGTTTGCGTTACTGATCGAGGCACTGGACCGGACGGCGGTGGTTCCGCTGGATTTTTCACCGGTCATGAAGCGGGCGGCGGAGGCTCTGGACGGAGAGCTTTTATCGGAAGCCGGAATCAGCGAAGCGCAGCCGGTCAGCCGGGGCGCGGACGATGATACCGGCAAAAGGAAACCGGAAGCGGAGACAGAAGCGATCCCGCAGGAATCGTTTTGTACGCCGAAGCAGGTTCGGGAGGCATTAAAGACGCAGGAGGAGTGTGAGCGGGAGGCATACAGACAGATTCGTGCACTCAACCGCCGTTACAGTGCGCTCCTCGAGGCCGGAGAGGAGGAGGAAGCGGAACGGCTTTATGAGAAACAGCGTCCGCTGGAGAAGGCATTATTAAAGAAATTCAAGACGGAGCAGGATACATTCGTACGGATCGACTGGTACGGAAATGTGCGGTATCCCCATGAGATCCTGCTGGGAAATTTAAAGCTTCTGTCAGGGGCAGCGGAGAATCTGGAGAACGGCGATGTATCCAGGGCGCTTCGGAAGCTGTACCAGGTGGACAACAATGCCTATGCGTTCATGTTTGATGAAGATGTCTACCGTCATTTTACGGATTATGTATATCATCAGCCCAGAGAGCGGCTGAAATGGGGCTATCAGCGGCTCATGCCCCATGAGAACCTGTATCATCTGGTAAAGGAGCTGCTGCAGAAAGAAAAGGAAGGAGCCTCCGGGTATATGGGCGAGGCGGCAAGGCTTCGGGCAGCGTGCGAGAAGCAGAAAGCACTGCTTGGCGAGGTGGTCTGTATGCTGGCCAAAACCGCGGAGGACTGGAGTTATGACAAGTGATAAACTATATCAGGTGACGAGGGAGGATCTTCCCCAGCTGGAGAAGCTGCTCAATGTCTGCTTTGCACATGATCCGCTCTATGAGACGCTGATCCCCGATGAAGAGATCCGGAAGCGTCTCATGCCGGAGCTGTTTCAGTGTGACATGGATGAGTTTTACGAGACCTGCGAGATTTTTGCGGACAGCAGGGAGTTAAACGGTGTACTGGTGGTGTCCGATGAAGCTGAGCCGTACAATGTGTTCCAGTATTACTGGAGCGAGGCAAAGGCGGCGCTCCATACCGATTCATTCCTGATCAAAGAGGATCCGTCCATGAAAACCTTTTTCAATTTCATGAAGGGCGGCGATTATTTAAATTCCAGCTGGACCGACCAGCTTCATCAGAAGAACCGCCTTCATATCATTTATCTGGCGGTGGATCCGCATATGCAGCACCATGGGATTGCGGCGGCACTCATCGATGAGGCTGTGGATTATGCCGAGAAGCATGGCATGATGATTTCCCTGGAGACGCACAATGAAAAGAATGTGGCATTTTATCAGCAGTTCGGATTTAAAATCTACGGCGTGGTGGAAAAGAACTTTCCGCTGAAGCAGTATTGTATGATACGGGAGCTTGGAAGTACCGGACGTATCTGAAGGGAAATCAGGTTCGTCTGCAGAGGAGGATCATAAGTGAGAGTGACGATCATAAACGGAAGTCCGAGAAAAGGCGGGAACACAGCAATCATGGCAGATGCGTTTTCAGAGGGCGCACAGGAAGCTGGGCATATCGTCCGGCGGATCGATCTGGCGGATCAGCATATTGCGGGCTGTCTCGGCTGCCAGTACTGCAGAAATCATCCCGGGGAGTGTGCACAGGATGATGATATGAAACATATTCTGGAAATTCTGAATCAGACGGATATTCTGGTACTGGCAACGCCTGTCTATTGTTTTGATATGACCGGTCAGATGAAGATCATGCTGGATCGGACATATGCAAGAGGGCGTGACGGCGCTCCAATCCGGAAAGCAGTTCTTCTGGTGGATTCCGTATCGGAAAATGTCCATCGGGCGGTGACTGCCCAGTTTGAAACCATGCTGGATTATTTCGGATGGGGAAACGGCGGAATCGAAATCATTACCGGAATGACAGTATGGAAGGATGGCGCCATGAGACATGCGGAGGGCCTGAAAAAAGTACGGGAACTGGGCAGCTCCTTACCGAAGGATATGGCCTGTCCTTTCTGATGCCGGTTGGCTCCGCAGTGCGTGTTTTTGATATCGTCATATTCTGACAGCATATTTTTCTGCATTTGACGTTGAATGAATTTTAAAAATCTGATTTGGGTATAGAAACCATAAGTTAGTCATGCAATGGTATACTGAATAGGTATCC
>CAKRJM010000220.1 GCA_934351765.1 uncultured Lachnospiraceae bacterium
CGGAGGGTGATCCGTCTCTCCAGCCCGGCCTCCTGCACATGCGTCCCTGCCCGGCTTAAAGGGCCATCCTTCACATCCATGGCAATGGCGGACGGACAGATCCCCTGCTCTGTCAGATAAATCGGCAGATAGCCGTGATCGGTTCCGATATCGGCAAAGCGTGCACCATGGTCCACCATCGCCGCAATGGCAGACAGACGTTTTGATAACTCAGTCATTGACGGTTCCTCTTTCTGTATTTCTCGGTTCTTCTTTCTGTATTTCTTTGAATCCTGTTTTCTTCACTTTCATTTTGTCCGCACCGCACGGACATTTATGGAATCAGGAAATCCTTCAGCTTCCGGCTGCGGCTGGGATGACGCAGCTTCCGGAGTGCCTTCGCCTCGATCTGGCGGATCCGCTCTCTGGTCACATGAAAGGTCTGTCCTACCTCTTCCAGCGTCCGTCCCTGGCCGTCCAGCAGTCCGAACCGCATGCATAAGACCTGTCGCTCCCGGTCTGTCAGCGTATGGAGCACCTCTCCAAGCTGCTCCTGCAGCATACGGAATGCCGCAGCCTCCGACGGGATCTGGCTTCGCTCATCCTGGATAAAATCCGCCAGATGGCTGTCCTCCTCTTCTCCTACCGGCGTTTCCAAAGACACCGGCTCCATGGAAAAGCGCAGCATCTCCTCCACCCGTTCCGGCGAAAGCTTTAATTCCTTCGCCAGCTCCTCCGTGGTCGGATCACGCCCGTATTTCTGGGCCAGCTTTCTTGATGTCCGAATGATCCGGTTGATATTTTCCACCATATGGACCGGAATCCGGATGGTCCGCCCCTGATCGGCAATGGCCCTCGTAATGGCCTGACGAATCCACCAGGTCGCATAGGTACTGAATTTATAGCCTTTGCGGTAATCAAACTTTTCTACAGCCTTCATGAGCCCCAGGTTTCCCTCCTGGATCAGATCCAGAAGCTGCATGCCGCGGCCGGCGTAACGTTTGGCGATGCTTACCACCAGACGGAGATTGGCCTCCGCCAGACGCCTTGCCGCCTCCTCATCGCCTGCCTCGATCCGCTTTGCCAGTTCTAATTCCTCCCCGGCGGTGATAAGCGGGATCTTTCCGATCTCCTTTAAATACATCCGCACCGGATCGCCCGGCTGGTTTATGATCTGCTCCGGCAGACTTTGAGACGCTGCCTCCGTACCGGGAAGAAACAGGATCTCCTCTTCGGAAAGGTCGCTTTTCACCTCCACACCGCCTGCCTCCAGCATCTGGAATGCCTGATCGATGCATTCCGGGTCCAGACTGTCCTCCCCCAGTATCTCCATGATCTCCTGATAATCCAGGGTATTCTTCTTCTGTACCGCCGCTTTCATCAGCCGTGTCAGCTTGTCCTCCCTCCGGAGCTTCGCTGCTTCCATAGATCTCCCGTCCTTCCGATGCCAGTATTCTGGCTATATTCTAACCCTAATTGAGAGAAATATGCAGTCCGCCCAGCTCTGCCTGCTTTTTCATCAGCTCCTGCAGGCGTCCGATATCCACCGTTGACCGGATCTGTTCCTCCAGACTGTGGCGCTTTACCCGCATGACTGTTTCCGAAAATGCTCTCTCCTTCTCCTCCTTTGTAAGATCGGTCACAGAGGTGTTGAACAGTGCCGCCACCTCCTTATATTCTTCCTGATCGTTGATAAACCGGTTTAAGATCCCAGCCGGCTCCAGATTTCCGGCCTCCAGGCCCTCAAAGACCATGGACGCCGCCCGCCTGTAAAGCTCTTCGCTGAAATCATCAGGGCCGATCAGTCCCTTCACGGCTTTGTAGACCCGCGGATCGTCGATGAGCCAGGTTAACAGAAGCCGCTCCGACTGGCGGATTCCATCCGGCTTTTCTTTCTTTTCCTGGTTTCTCACCCGCACCGGCCGCTCAGCTGTCAATCCTACCCGGTTTCCCATGGTATTCACAAGGCTCTTTAAATCCCGGGGTTCGATATGATACTGTCTTGCCGCTGCTTCCAGGTAATTTTCCCGCTCCAGCCGCTCCGGAAACTGCAAAAGCTTTTTCGCCAGCTCCTTATGGAAGGCTGTTTTCTGCTCCGGATCCGCCATATCATACTGATCATGAAGCACATCGGTTTCAAACAGAAAGCTGTTTCGTGCATCCCGGATCCGTTTTTCAAACTCTTCTGCCCCCAGGTTCTTTATGAACTCATCAGGATCCTTGTAGGGCTTCAAATTCAGTACCTTCGCTGACAACCCCGCTTCTTTTAAGATCGGGATCGCCCGAAGCGCCGCCTTGACTCCGGCTCCGTCACTGTCATAGGTTAAGATCACCTGCTCTGTGTAGCGCCGCAGAAGACTGGCCTGTCCGGAGGTAAAGGCCGTTCCCAGAGAGGCCACCGCGTTGGTGAACCCGGCCTGATGCATGGCGATCACATCCATATAGCCCTCACAGATCAGCATATAGGAACGCCTTGCCGTCCTGGCATAATTAAGCCCGTAAAGATTCCGGCTTTTATCAAAGGCCTTCGTTTCCGGAGAATTCAGATATTTCGGTTCTCCGTCTCCCATAACACGGCCGCCGAAGCCGATGATCCGCCCGTTCACATCCATGATTGGAAACATGACCCGGTTCCAGAACCGGTCGTGGGTCTCCTTTTCCTCAATTTTAACCAGTCCGGTCTCCTTTAACAGTTCATCGCTGTACCCCTTTTTTTTATGAAGATACTGGTACAGGTCATCCCGGTATAGATTGGAATAACCGAGTCCGAAATGACGGATCGTTTCATCAGAAAGTCCCCGGCCCGTCAGATACTCATAGGCCCGCTTTCCGTTTGGCTGCTTCATCTGATAATAAAAATATTTTCCCGCTTCCCGGTTGACCTCCAGGATCCGGCTGCGAAGATCTGCCTGCTTTCTGGCCTCGGCACTTTCCTGCTGCGTCG
>CAKRJM010000221.1 GCA_934351765.1 uncultured Lachnospiraceae bacterium
GCTGATGCCGCCGTGGCTTGCCACGATCTTTACATTCAGGTGAGGATAGCCGATGGAGTTGCGGATCTGCTCAAAGGCACGTCCTGCTGCGAACATGGCGAAAGAGCTTGCAAAGGGGATCTTTCCGGTAGTAGCAAGACCTGCTGCCACACCCATCATATTTCCCTCTGCGATACCGCAGTCAATATGACGCTCCGGAAATGCTTTCTTAAATACAGCAGTCTTTGTAGCGCCTGCCAGGTCGGCATCCAGCACGACCAGGTTCTCATATTCGGCTCCAAGCTCTGCCAGAGCTTTGCCGTAGCTTTCTCTTGTTGCGATCTTCTTTACTTCTGACATAACGCTTCACCTACTTTCTCCAAATCTGCCATTGCGACTGCATACTGCTCATCGTTGGGAGCAGTTCCGTGCCAGGACGCCTGGTTCTCCATGAAGGATACGCCCTTGCCCTTTACGGTCCTTGCAATGATCGCGGTGGACTGTCCCTTTACAGTCTTTGCCTCATCAAACGCTGCGCGGATCTGGTCAAAGTCATGACCGTCAATGTTAATTACATGGAAATTGAATGCTTCAAACTTCTTATCAATGGGATAAGGAGAGTTTACATCTGCGATATTGCCGTCGATCTGGAGACCGTTGTTATCCACGATCACAACCAGGTTGTCCAGCTTTCTGTGGGCAGCCAGCATGGAAGCCTCCCATACCTGGCCTTCCTGAAGCTCGCCGTCACCCAGCAGAGTGTACACACGATAATCGTCACCGAAAAGCTTTGCGGAGATTGCCATACCTACAGCAGCAGAAATGCCCTGTCCTAAAGAACCGCTGGACATATCAACGCCGGGAATATGCTGCATACAGGGATGTCCCTGTAAATAAGAACCGATGTGACGGAGGGTTACAAGATCTTCCACAGGGAAGAACCCTCTGTGCGCCATGGCTGCATAATACCCAGGAGCCGTATGGCCCTTGGAAAGAACAAAACGATCACGATCCGGCTTCTTGGGATCTTTCGGATCGATATTCATTTCTTCAAAATATAAGTAAGTAAAAATGTCAGCTGCGGAAAGAGATCCGCCTGGATGGCCGGCCTTGGCACTGTGAACAGATGTTATAATGCCCTTGCGAACTTCATTGGCCATTTTTTTCAGTTCCAACGTATTCATTACAGTTCCTCCTTGTAATATCTAAACATACTTATACAAAGTATATCATTTTCTGCTCTGACTGTCCACTTCTTTTGCTTTTTTTCCGTTGTAAAGAAACATTGCCACAGATGCACTGATAATGATCACATAACCCAGATAGCTCCATTTATCCGGGAACTGATGGAGAAAGATCATCCCCAGCAATGTCGAGAAAATGATCTGGGAATAATCATAAATAGAAATCTCCCTGGCCGGTGCAAACCGATAAGCCGCCGTGATCGCAAACTGGCTGATTGCAACAAACACTCCTGCCAGAAGCATATAAACCACCTGCAATCCCGTCATCGGCTGCAGATTCATCAACGCATAAGGCAAAAGAAGCACCGTGGAAAATACGGAAAAGAAAAACACAATAAACGGTCCTGGTACACCTCTTTTCTGGATCAACCGCACGATACTGTATGCGGTGCCGGCCGTTGCGCCCCCAAGCGCTCCGATCAACGCAGGAAAAACAGGCATCGCCGAACCGCCCGGTTTTATAATAAACAAGGCTCCCACAAACGCAGCTGCAATACACAGGATCTGCGGAATCCGGATTGCTTCTTTCAGTAAGATCACAGAAACAATTACCGTAAAAAACGGCGACAGTTTATTGAGCATATTTGCATCTGCCACCATCAGCCTGTCCAGCGCATAAAAATTTGACAGCAATGATATGGTACCAAAGGTTGCCCGGATAAACAGCCACTTCACATCTCCCTTATTCAGACTGACTTTTGTTCTTGATGCCAGCAGTAATCCGGCCGCCATAAATAACGATACCAGATTCCGGAACAGACATTTCTGCATGGTCGGAATATCTCCCGCGAGTCTGACAAACATCCCCATAAGTGCCGCTGAAAAAGCAGAGGTTATGATACACAATACCCCTTTTGTTTTATTTGACATTTTTCTGTCCTCCCTCCGCCTTTCATTATACGCACTTCTCTCATCCGCGGCAAGAATATCCTTTCATATTCGGTGCATTTCTTTCGCTTTTTACTGCCTCTGTTCTGCCCGTTTTCTATTGTAAAGAAACATTGCCACAGATGCACTGATAATGATCACATAACCCAGATAGCTCCATTTATCCGGGAACTGATGGAGAAAGATCATCCCCAGCAATGTCGAGAAAATGATCTGGGAATAATCATAAATAGAAATTTCCCTGGCCGGGGCAAACCGATAGGCCGCCGTGATCGCGAACTGACCTGCTGCCGCAAAAACACCGGCCAGCAGCAGATATCCGGTCTGTACTGCCGTCATGGGAGAATATCTGGTCAGTACATATGGCAGCAGAATCACGGTAGAAAAGGCTGAAAAGAAAAAGACGATAAACGGACCGGGTACACCACGCTTCTGCAAAAGACGGACCGTACTGTATGCCGTTCCGGCTCCTGCTCCGCCAATCACGCCGATGATGGCAGGAAACAGCGGCATGGACGACGCCCCCGGCTTAATGATAAACAGGGCTCCTGAAAAAGCCGCCGCGATACACAGGATCTGCGGGATCTTAATGGCCTCCTTTAATAAGAATACGGACACAAGCACCGTAAAGAAGGGGGACAGCTTGTTAAGCATGTTCGCATCTGCCACCATCATGCGGTCCAGCGCATAAAAATTTGCCAGCAGGCCAATGCTTCCAAATGTAGAACGCAGGATCAGCCACTTTACATCACCTCCGTTTAATTTCACCCTTGTTCTGGATACCAGAAGCAGGCCTCCCGCCATAAAC
>CAKRJM010000222.1 GCA_934351765.1 uncultured Lachnospiraceae bacterium
ATGAAAAGCACGAATACCGTGATCCGGAAACAGAACCGGTGTACGCTTTTTGCTGAGAATAACGGAACCAAGCCCCGGGAAATCCCGGGGCTTGCACTTTCAGGTCCTTTATGGTAAAATTTTACCGGTATCCGTTCGGGACACACACGCCTGCGTGGAACCTGTCTCCGAACAAAGAACCATTCTATTGATTTTTGGAATAAATGATCCACAATCCCTTTAACAGAAGGCTGTCATCATAGATGATCTTATGACGGCAGTGCGGGATGATCGCTTTGGAAAGGCCGCCGGTGGCGATGACCGTCGGAAGCTCGCCAAGCTCCGTGGCGAACCGGTCGATCATGCCGTCTAGCATGGCAGCGTTTCCGAATACGATTCCGCTGCGCATACAGTCGATGGTGTTTTTCCCGATGGCACGCTTCGGCGTTTCCAGACTGATGTTGTGAAGCTGAGCGGCACGCTGGGCCAGGGATTCCAGAGAAACACGGACACCGGGCATGATGGCGCCGCCGATGTAGTTGTGGTTTTTGTCCACACAGGTGATGGTGGTAGCGGTTCCCATGTCGATGACCACAAAGGGAGCCTTGTATTCCTTAATACCGGCAACGGCCGTAACCACCAGATCACTTCCGACCGTGGCAGGGTTGTCCATCTGGATATTCAGTCCGGTTTTCACACCGGGGCCGACCAGCAGGCAGGGTTTTCCGATGACCTTTTCCACAGAACGGCGGACGGTGTTGGAAATATTGGGAACCACAGAGGAGATGATCGCGCCCTCCAGCCCCTTTGGATTGATATGATACAGCTCCAGAATATTCTTAAAGGTAATGGCATATTCCAGGGTGGTCTGATCCGTGCTGGTGGAGATCCGCTCCACAAAGCAGGTTTCCTGTTCGTCGATGCAGCCGACTACGATGTTGGTATTTCCGATATCAATGGCAAGAATCATGGATAGGAAGTCCTTTCTTATAAAAGTTGATGAATCAGCCTTAACTATAGCATGAATCGCCGGGCGGCGCAAGCAGTTGGCGGGATAGGAGAGAATCATGTTAAAAGGAAAAACCGTACTTCTTGCAGTGACAGGAAGCATTGCAGCCTATAAAATACCGAATCTGGCAAGGCTTTTGAAAAAGCAGCATGCCGCGGTCCATGTTCTGATGACACAGAACGCCACGAATTTTATCACAGCAACCACCTTCGAGACGCTGACGGGAACGAAATGCCTGATCGATACCTTCGACCGGAATTTTGAATTCTCCGTGGAGCATGTGGCATTGGCGAAGCAGGCAGATCTTGTCATGGTGGCACCGGCAAGCGCCAACGTAATCGGAAAGCTGGCAGGCGGGATCGCCGATGATATGCTGACAACGACCATCATGGCCTGCCCCTGCAAAAAGATGATCGCACCGGCCATGAACACCAACATGTATAACAATCCGATCGTTCAGGACAATATGAAAAAGCTGGCGGGCTACGGTTATGAATTTGTAGACCCGGTTGTTGGTATGCTGGCCAACGGCGATACGGGAAACGGAAAGATGGCCGATGAGGAAACGCTGCTTTCCTATATCATGAAGGAGCTGGCCTGTGAAAAGGATCTGGCTGGAAAACGGGTTCTGGTAACGGCAGGACCCACCTGTGAGGCCATTGATCCGGTGCGGTATATCACTAACCATTCCACAGGAAAGATGGGCTATGCCCTGGCGAAGCAGGCCATGTACCGGGGCGCCGATGTGACGCTGGTAACCGGACCGACGGCGTTAAAGAAGCCCGGCTTTATGAAGGTGGTGGAAATCACCTCAGCGAAGGAGCTGTATGAGGCAGTCACCTCCCGTGCGGAAGAGCAGGATATTATCATCAAGGCAGCCGCAGTGGCGGATTACCGGCCGGAGCATGTGAGCAGCGAAAAGGTAAAAAAGAAGGATGGAGCCATGTCCATCGGGCTGGAACGGACGGAGGATACCCTGGGATATCTGGGCAGTCATAAGACGCACCAGTTCCTCTGCGGTTTCTCTATGGAAACGGAGCATATGGTTGAAAATTCCAGAGCAAAGCTGCAGAAGAAAAACCTGGATATGATCGTGGCCAACAATTTAAAGGTGGCCGGTGCCGGCTTCGGTACCGATACCAACGTGGTGACGATCCTGACATCGGACGGTGAGATGACCCTTCCGATGCTGTCAAAAGAAGAAGTGGCGGATAAGATCCTGGATGAGATTTTAAAACGCCTGTCATAGAGATACGAGGAGGACGGAAACAGTGGCTGACAAACAGCAGGAATTATTGAAAAAAGAGATTGAAAAACGAAGGACGTTTGCTATCATATCCCACCCGGATGCCGGTAAAACGACGCTGACAGAGAAATTTCTTCTTTACGGCGGCGCCATCAATCTGGCGGGCTCCGTAAAGGGCAAGAAAACGGCGAAGCACGCGGTTTCCGACTGGATGGAGATCGAAAAGCAGAGAGGTATTTCCGTTACCTCCTCCGTACTGCAGTTTAATTACGGCGGATTCTGCATCAACATTCTGGACACCCCCGGTCATCAGGATTTCTCCGAGGATACGTACCGAACCCTCATGGCAGCGGATTCGGCCGTTATGGTCATCGATGCCAGCAAGGGCGTGGAGGCGCAGACCATTAAGCTGTTCAAGGTCTGTCTGCTCCGTCATATCCCGATTTTTACGTTCATCAACAAGATGGACCGGGAAGCAAACGATCCCTTTGAACTGATGGACGAGATCGAATCTGTCCTGGGGATTACGACCTGCCCCATTAACTGGCCCATTGGCTCCGGAAAGGAATTCAAGGGTGTTTATGAGCGGGATAAGAAGTGCATTACCACGTTTACAGCGGCCATGAACGGACAGAAGGC
>CAKRJM010000223.1 GCA_934351765.1 uncultured Lachnospiraceae bacterium
AAAGAACCGGCCTATGACTGAAGCGGATCTGGAAAAGCAGATGAGAAAGCTGGGAGGCACGCCCTTTGACCTGGAAGAACTGCAGGTTATCACCGATGGAACGGGATTTCTTCCGGTGGGGGCTCTGAACGAGCTGCGCCGTGCTGCCGTGGAGAAGCTGACGGAAGCACTGTTAAGTCCGTATCGCAGGAAACAGGAAGAAACAGACCAGGATGAGAACCGATCTCATCGGGAGGCTCTGGCTGAAACGCAGGAGACGGGCAGTTCCCAACGTAAAGACCGGCAGAACCGGGAAGCACAGTCTCCCCGTATTCCCCGCCTTTCGGTTCTCTGCGATACGGAGGAACAGGTTCTGGCGGCCCTTTCCTTCCGCTCTGTTTCGAGGATCTATGTATCGCTGGAGCAGATTGGCTGGGATCGGTTTCAGGCGCTTTCAGAAGCCTGCCACAGGGCCGGAAAGGAATATGTTCCGGCACTTCCAAAGATCTGCCGAAGTGATACAGAAAAACTTCTCCTGGAAAACCGTGAGAAATGGCTGACGCCGGAGACAGACGGGCTTCTGGTGCGGGTGATCGATGAAATTCCACTGATTCATGCGCCGGAGATCAGCAGAGCGGACAGGTGCTGTATCGCCGATCATTCCCTTTATACCTTCAATCGGGAAGCACGCACGGTTTATCGTGCTCTTGGCTTTTCTTCCGATACAGCTCCCATTGAGCTTAATGAGCGGGAATTAAAGGCAAGAGGGCTTTCAGGAAGCGAGCTGATCGTGTACGGACGGCTGCCCATGATGGTATCGGCCCAGTGTCTGAAAAAGACCGGCGGGCAGTGCCGGAAGCAGCCGGGGCTTACGATGCTTACGGATCGGAAAAACAAGAATTTTCCGGTAAAAAATCTCTGCCGGTTCTGCTATAATGTGATCTATAACAGTGAACCGCTGTGGCTGGCGGATCAGATGGGATCACTTCTGGAACTCGGTCCGGAGCTTCTGAGACTCCAGCTTACAACAGAAACACGTTCCGAAGCCTGTGCGGTGATCGGAGCGTATGAAACTGCCCTTTACGGGGAACAACCGGAATATCAGCCGTCTGCATGGACGAGAGGCCATTTCAGACGGGGAGTGGAGTAGGTGCACACGTGACAAATCTTATTATCCAGGTGACAAAGTATATCATGCTGGTACTGATCCTTCTGTATACCTTGTCAACCTTTCATTACCTCAGAATGAAAACTCATAAAAAGCGGAACCGGGACTGCGCTCTTCAGCTGTTCTGTATGTTTATGCTGCATCTGACCGGCTATCTGGCGATCATTCTTTATACCGGAGAAACGATCATCCTGACCTTTTATCTGGCACAGGTGGTCTTCTTTATCCTGTATCTGGTCCTGTTTCGGGTCATTTATAAGAAATCCTCAAGACTGCTGGTGAACAACACCTGTATGCTCCTTGCCATCAGCTTCATCATGCTGACAAGACTGGGTGTGGAGCGGGCGGTGCGCCAGTTCATCATCACCGTCGCAGCGGCGGCTCTTGCCATGGCGGTACCGGTGGTGGTTCGGAAAATGCGCTATCTGTGGCGGTTCGGCTGGCTGTATGCGGCCATCGGAGTGGCGGCACTGGGGGCGATCATGCTGTTCAGCCGGACGCAGTTCGGTGCAAATCTGTCCTTCAACATCGGCGGATTCTTTTCTCTCCAGCCATCGGAGTTTGTAAAGATTTCCTTTGTCTTTTTCGTGGCGTCCATGTTTCAGACCAGTATCAGTTTCAGGCGTGTGGTTGTCACAACGGCGGTGGCGGCGCTTCATGTGCTGATTTTGGTGGCCTCCAAGGATCTCGGTGCGGCATTGATCTTTTTCATTGCCTATCTTCTTATGCTGTTCGTCGCGACCCGGAGCTATCTGTACCTGTTTGAAGGTCTGGCGGCCGGAAGCGCTGCTTCGGTGCTGGCCTATAAGGTCTTTTCTCATGTGCGGACCCGTGTACAGGTATGGCGTGATCCCTGGTCGGATCCCACCGGAGACGGCTGGCAGATCCTCCAGTCCTTATTTGCCATCGGAAGCGGCGGCTGGCTTGGAAGCGGCCTGTATCAGGGTATGCCCGACACGATTCCCGTTGTGCGGTCGGATTTTATCTTTTCTGCTATCTCGGAGGAAATGGGCGGTGTCTTTGCCATTGCACTGATCCTGATCTGTTTAAGCTGTCTTCTTCAGTTTTTATGGATTTCCACCTGGATGGACGGCATGTTTTACAAGATTATTGCATTCGGGCTTGCCGCCGTATACGGTGCCCAGGTGTTTTTAAATATCGGAGGAGTGATCAAGTTTATCCCTTCTACCGGAATTACGCTTCCCTTTGTAAGCTACGGAGGAAGCTCAATTTTAAGTACCTTTATCATGTTTGGAATCATACAGGGACTCTACATCTTAAAACAGGACGAGGTGGATCGCATTGAACAGGAAAGAAAACTGGAGCGGCGCAGACGAGAAGTATACAAAAAAAGATATGGAGCAGGTCCGGCAGGCGCTGGAAACCCAGGAACGGGAAGAAAAAGAAATCCGGAAGGTCGAAAAACGTACTAAAAAGGTAAACCGGGAAATCCGGATCGCCAGTGTATGCTTTACGCTGATGTTTCTGGCGGTGATCGGGTATTTTTCGTATTTCATGATCGTGAAAAGCGGCAGTACCGTCAACAGCGCGTATAATGCAAGACTGGACACCTTTTCGGAAAAGGTAGTCCGCGGGGAAATCCGGGGAAGCGGCGGGGAAGTCCTTGCCCGGACGACGGAGGATTCTGAGGGGAACGAGATTCGGGAATATCCTTATGCCAATCTGTTTGCCCATATTG
>CAKRJM010000224.1 GCA_934351765.1 uncultured Lachnospiraceae bacterium
GCCTGCAGATGAGTTTGAGTTCCGGATTTTCTGCACACCGGTTGGCCCTTACTTCAAGGGCGGCGTAAAGCCTCTTACCATCTGCGTCAGCGATTTTGACCGTGCGGCTCCCTGCGGAACCGGTCACATTAAGGGTGGTTTAAACTATGCCATGAGCCTTCATGCTATCGTAACGGCTCATAAGAACGGATTTGATGAGAATATGTATCTGGATCCCAAGACAAGAACCAAGGTTGAGGAGACCGGCGGAGCAAACTTCCTGTTTGTAACAAAGGACAATAAGGTAGTAACACCTAAGTCCTCCAGTATTCTGCCCTCCATTACCCGCCGCTCCTTAGTATATGTGGCAAAAGAGTATCTTGGCCTGGAGGTAGAAGAGCGCGAGGTTTATTTCGATGAGGTAAAGGATTTCGCAGAGTGCGGTCTTTGCGGTACTGCAGCTGTTATCTCTCCTGTCGGAAAGATTGTAGATCATGGAAAAGAAATCTGCATGCCCAGCGGTATGAATGAGATGGGCCCGGTAACGAAGAAGCTTTATGAGACGCTGACCGGAATCCAGATGGGACGTCTTGAGGCACCCAAGGGCTGGCTCAAGGTGATCGAGTAAGCAAAACAGAGAAACTTTTCGGGGAGCGTGAGGCTTCCATGAAATCAGGTAAGTGGCCGTACCAGCAAAAAGGTGCGGCCATTTCCGGCTGTTTAAGAAAACAGGAGGAGCAACAATGATCGAAAAGGATATGCTGATCTGTGATCTGCTGGAACAGTATGAGCAGGCCGGAGCTCTTCTGGCGGAGTCCGGGATGCGCTGTATCGGCTGCGTATCAGCAGGCGGGGAAACGATTGAGGAAGCGGCGCTGGAGCATGGAATGGATCCGGTGCTGCTGCTTCGGAAGCTGAATCTTCATCTGTTAGGGAAATTGATATAAGGCGGAGGGAGATTGTTCGGAATAAGAGAGGAGTGGCCGGTGCGTATGCACCGGCCGGAGTATGAAAAAGACAATCTATATAAATGGTAGTTGTTGTTTGGCGAAGCTGACAGCGTATCGCGCGCTTTTGTTTACCATCAGCTTCATTTCTGTTATGCCTAAAGTATATCAGGCAATTGTGACCGGAGTTTGTATGGTTTCTAAAAAAAGCCTGAACATTATTAGGAAATCATGATGGAAATCCGGATTATGTGTAATGAGAATAAAAGGTATAACTAATGGATATGGAAATATGGGGGAAATATAACAAAAAACGAGGAACAACGATTGAAATTCCCGAACTGGTGTGATATTATTGGGATAATCCTTTTGGAGATGGATTCCATGAGTTTGAAAAGGGAGGATGTTTATGAGCAGAGCAGTATTCTCACTGCTGGTTGAGAACACCGCTGGTGTTTTAAGCAGGATCTCCGGGCTGTTCAGCCGGAGAGGTTATAACATTGACAGTCTGACTGTCGGCGAGACGGAAAATCCGTTATATTCCAGAATGACCGTTGTGGCCAGGGGCGATGACGAGATCCTGGAGCAGATCCGCAGACAGCTGGAAAAGCTGGTCGATGTGATCGACATTACAGAATTAAAATCTCATTCCACTGCCGTGTGCAGAGAGCTTCTTCTTATTAAAATCGGAGTGAAGCCGGAGGAACGGGAAAAACTGATGTCGGTTGTCAATATTTTCCGCGCAAAGGTCATTGATGTGGCGGAGGATTCCATGATCGTAGAGCTTACCGGCAACCAGGCGAAGGTTGATGCCTTTATCCGTCTGATCGGCGACTTTACAGTGAAGGAAATGGCAAGGACAGGTATTACGGGTCTCCCCAGAGGCACCGTTTCACCGGACTGAGAAGCAGGACTTCCTCAGCCGGACGCACATCTTGTGTGTCCATAAAGACATTTTATTTTACAACATGCTATATGGAGGAAAAAGTTATGGCAAAGATTTATTATCAGGAGGATTGCAACTTATCTCTTCTTGAGGGAAAGACCATCGCAGTCATCGGCTACGGCAGCCAGGGACATGCACAGGCGCTGAACGCAAAGGAATCCGGATGCCATGTCATTATCGGTCTGTACGAGGGCAGCAAGTCCTGGGCAAAGGCTGAGGCACAGGGCTTTGAGGTATATACAGCAGCAGAGGCTGCAAAGAGAGCTGACATCATTATGATCCTGATCAATGATGAGAAGCAGGCAAAGATGTACAAGGAATCCGTAGAGCCCAACCTGGAAGCTGGAAATATGTTAATGTTCTCCCATGGTTTCGCAATCCACTTCGGTCAGATCAGACCTCCCAAGGATGTCGATGTTACCATGATCGCTCCTAAGGGACCCGGACATACCGTAAGAAGCGAGTATCAGGCCGGCAAGGGTGTTCCCTGCCTGATCGCTGTTGAGCAGGATGCTACAGGAAAGGCTCATGACCTGGCACTGGCTTATGCACTGGCTATCGGCGGCGCAAGAGCAGGTGTTCTTCAGACAACCTTCCGTGAAGAGACAGAAACCGACCTGTTCGGTGAGCAGGCTGTTCTCTGCGGCGGTGTAACTGCCCTGATGAAGGCTGGCTTCGAGACACTGGTTGAGGCCGGATATGAGCCTGAGAGCGCATATTTTGAGTGTATCCATGAGATGAAGCTGATCGTAGATCTGATCTATGAGAGCGGCTTCGCCGGAATGAGATATTCCATCTCCAATACAGCTGAGTACGGCGATTACATCACCGGACCGAAGATCGTAACTGAGGATACCAAGAAGGCAATGAAGAAGATCCTTTCTGATATCCAGGATG
>CAKRJM010000225.1 GCA_934351765.1 uncultured Lachnospiraceae bacterium
CATTATAGTACTGCTCGATCCCATAGCTTCCCGAAGCCCCGTCCTCCGATGCAAAACCGATCAGGTCACAGGCCAGAGTCGAATACGGATAAACACGCTTATACTCTGTCTCAAACCAGACGCCGTCAATCTTCTCCTTAATTTCCTTATTGTCATTGATTTCTGCCTCTTTCGCCAGAAACCGATCCCGGTCCGCCTCACTCATCCGCTTTGTATAACGGATATAGCTCCTGTTTGGATCTGCATTGACCAGATTTTCCAGTTCTGTCCGGTCATATCCAAAACATTCTGCCAGCGCATCCAGGGTCGGATTCAGAATCTTTTCGCTGGATGTGATAACCGACGGGTCCAGGATCAGGTTATAGACTGCCTCGTTGGCTGCCAGAACGGTACCATTCCGATCCGTAATCTGTCCACGCTTAAAAGGAATCGTTTCTGCCGTGTAGGTCTGGTGAGCCAGCACGATCTGGCTGTAATCCTTCCCGTTTTTGCCCACAATAACTCCCACAGCAACAGCCAGTCCAAACAAAACCAGCGCCACCAGTAAAAAGGTCAGCGCCAGCTTTTGTTTCATATATGTTTGAAATATTTTAGGAGCATTTTTCTTCGGACGCCTGTTCTCGCGCCTGTTATTTCGGGATACTTTCATTTTGCTGCACATACTCGCTTTCTGTTCTGTCGTAGTAGATCACCTGATTTTCATCGGGATATACCATACCGAGTTCTTCTGTGGCTCTCCGGTAAATCTCTTTTATATCGGAAGCCACTCCGATCCTGGAACGAGCCGCTTCGTTGGCATCTTTCAGCGCTGCCAGATCATTTTCCAGTCCCTGTACCTCATCGATCCTGGCATCAATGGATGCCCGAACCTGAATATAACCGATACTGCAGCCCAGTACCGCCACTAAAAGCACCGATAAAAACAGTACAAAGGACGGACTCATCTGCAGGGCCTTTTCCCTGTTCCTCCGAACCTTTCGAACCGTCTCTCCGTCCGGCCGGACCGGCGGATAAAGCTCCGGTGCCTCCTCCAGCTTTCTTACCGTATTTCCGTCAATCTGCGTGCCATAACGCTTCGCCTTGTATTCCCGCTCCGGTCTGCTGTATGAGCGTTCTGCCTGTCTGTCTCTTCCTGAAGCCATGATTCTATCCTCCCGGGGCAGCTCCCGCGGGGGAGTTATGCCCTCTCAAATACCCGAAGCTTGGCGCTTTTCGCCCGCTTGTTCTCAATCAGCTCTTCCTCCGATGGTAAAACCGGTTTTTTCGTAATTACCTTTCCCTTGCTCACCTTTCCGCATACGCAGACGGGAAACCCCGGCGGGCAGGTACAGGGGTTTTCATTTCTCTTAAAGTTTACCTTCACGATCCGGTCCTCCAGAGAATGGAACGTGATGATACAAAGACGGCCGCCCGGATTCAGCAGATCGATCATCTTATCCAGTGAATGCTCCAGCACATCCAGTTCCCGGTTTAACTCGATCCGGATCGCCTGAAACGTCTTTTTTGCCGGATGTCCGCCGTTCATGCGGACTCTGGCCGGGATCGCTGCCTTAATGATCTCTACCAGTTCTCCGGTTGTTTCAATAGGTGCTTTTTTTCTTGCCTCTACAATATGTTTCGCAATATTCTGGGCGAACTTGTCCTCTCCGTAATCCCGGATAATTCGGAACAGATCACCCTCGCTGTATCCGTTTACAATGTCCTTTGCCGTCATTTCCTGACGGTCATCCATACGCATATCAAGAACGGTATCTTCCTTATAGGAGAATCCGCGCTCCAGCGTATCCAGCTGGTAAGAGGAAACGCCCAGATCCAGGAGAATTCCATCCACGCCGCTGATTTCCAGTTCTTTCAGGACAAGATCCATATTTTCATAATTGTTTCTGACAACCGTTACCCGGTCCTTAAAAGGGGCGAGACGCTCTGAAGCAGCTGCAATGGCCGCCCGGTCCTGATCGATCCCGATGTATCTTCCCCGTTCGGACAGCTTCTCACAGACATGGTAGGCATGTCCGCCGCCGCCCAGCGTTCCGTCCACATAAATCCCATCAGGACGGACATTCAGATATTCGATTGTTTCTTCCAGCAATACTGACTTATGTTTAAATTCCATGGTTAAATCCTCAATTCTTCCAGGCTGGCTGCGAGATCCTCAATTCCTTCATCACTGCTTGCATTCTCCCATGCTTCACGGTTCCAGATCTCCACCCGGCTTCCGACTCCCACCAGAGTTACTTCTTTTTCAAGGTTTGCATAGGTTCTCAGGCTTCCCGGAATCAGGATACGTCCCTGCTTGTCCACCTCGCACTCTCCCGCACTTCCGATAAAGAACCGGGAAAAGGGTCTGGCATTTTTATCGGTCAAAGACATATGGCTGACCCTTTCCACAACAGTTGACCACTTTTCTTCGGTGAACACAAAAAGACATTTATCGAGACCCTTGGTCACAATAAATGTATCGCCGCCGGCCTCCCGGAACTTTGCCGGTACGATCAGCCGTCCTTTGGCGTCCATTGTATGATTGTACTCACCCATGAACTGATTTGTCATCTGTGCCACCTGACTGGAAAATCCACCACTTTTTACCATCTGAACCCACTTTTTAACCACTTGCCTCCATTTTAAGCCATTCATACACAAAAAACAAGGGGGTTTTTGATAAAATTCACTTACTGGAAAGAATTCCCTGCACAATAACAAAAAAGAACCGGCAAGCCGATCCCCATTCGGCTGCCGATCCCTTTGATAGAGTATCTTTATC
>CAKRJM010000226.1 GCA_934351765.1 uncultured Lachnospiraceae bacterium
TGGCTTCCTGGTTATGGGGCTGTTTACCGTGGCAGTCGCTTTTCCGATCTTTTTCTTCTATGGAAAGGAAAAAGGCGCCCATCCGATTCTGATGGGGGTGCTGGTGGAGATCGCAATCCTTGCAGTGGCAGTGATCCTGATGAATGTACTGCACCTGTTCTCCAGTGACAGCCTTGCGGGCCTGATCGGCATGGGAACCGCTGTGAACCCGGCGATCACCGGGATCTGGAGCTTTGTGCTGTTGGCCGTGCTGCCGTTTAATCTGTTAAAGGGATTTGTGGTATCCTTCATAACCATTTTGATTTATAAGCGGATCCGTGTTATAATGAAGGCGGCCGAGGATTCCGGACAGAGAGCCGGGCAGCGGAACACTTCCGGAAATGAGATTTAACGGATCGGCGGATGAAAAATCCCGATCATAATATGTCGGAAATACGGATAACTGGAACCCGGGCCGGAAACATGAAATCATGTTTCTGACCCGGGTTTTCTTTTATAGAAATAAAAATAGTTCAAGGAGCAAAATCATGCGATTCAGACCTTGCATCGACATTCATAACGGAAAAGTAAAACAGATCGTGGGCGGAAGTCTCCGTGACGCAGGCAGTGCGGCAAAGGAGAACTTTGTGGCGGAGCAGGATGCTGCCTTTTATGCGGAGTTTTATAAAAGGGACGGGCTTCGGGGCGGTCATGTGATTCTGCTGAATCCGGCGGGATCGGACTATTATGAGGAAACGAAGGCGCAGGCAGCGCTGGCTCTTTCCGCCTATCCCGGCGGACTTCAGCTGGGCGGAGGGGTCAATGCGGAGAATGCAGAAGCATTTCTGGATATGGGAGCATCTCAGGTGATCGTGACCTCCTATGTTTTTAAAGACGGAAGGCTTCAGGAAAAAAATCTGGAAAAGATGATCCATGCCGTGGGAAAAGAGCGGCTGGTTCTGGATCTGAGCTGTCGGAAAAAGGACGGGCAGTACCGGATCGTCACAGACCGGTGGCAGAAGTATACGGAGCTTCCGGTGAATGAAGCGGTTTTAAAGCAGCTTTCGGGGAGCTGCAGCGAGTTTCTGATCCATGCGGTGGATGTGGAAGGAAAGGCCTCCGGTGTAGACAGAGAGCTACTGGAGGTACTTGGCGGATTTACAGAGATCCCGGTGACATACGCGGGCGGCGTCAGTGGATTTTCTGATCTGGAGCTGGTAAGGATACTGGGACGGAATCATGTGGATGTGACCATCGGAAGTGCACTGGATCTGTTCGGCGGGCCGATGGCATACCGAAAGGTACTGGACTTCACAGGGCAGACAGAATAAAGGGGTTGGAAGCATGGAACAGAAGGCAAGCAATGCAGAGATGAAGCGTCTTAATAAGATCCGCATCGCAAAATACATCTATCATCATGGAACAGCCTCCAAGCAGGAGCTGGCATCGGCGCTGGGCTTTTCCATGCCGACGGTGCTTCAGCGGGTACGGGAGCTGATCGAAGAGGGGATCGTCACCGAATCCGGGGAATATGAATCCACCGGAGGCAGAAAGGCAAAGGTCCTGTCGATTGAATCGAGGGCGAGGTTCGCGCTGGGACTGGACATCACAAGAAATCATGTGAGCTTTGTCCTTCTGGACGCAGCCGGTACTGTGCGGCAGAAAAAGCGGATCCGCTGTGCCTTTGAGGATAAGGCTGCGTATTACCAGAACCTGGGGAGCCTGCTGGAGCTGTTTTTAAAGCGCTGCCAGATCAGCAGGGAAAAGATCCTGGGTGTGGGGATTTCTATTCCGGGAATCGTGGACGAGGAACATCAGAGGATCCTTCAGTCTCATGTATTAAAGCTGGGAGAGTTTGATCTGACAAAGATTGCGGAATATATTCCTTTTAAGACCAGCTTCCGCAACGATGCCAATGCAGCCGCCTATGCGGAGCTTCGCGGAACGGGTCCGGATACGGTGTATCTGTCCCTGAGCAACAGCGTAGGAGGAGCCATCTATCTGAACGGAGAAATCTATCTGGGCAGCAACTACCGAAGCGCAGAGTTCGGGCACATGACGCTGGTTCCGGGCGGACGCCCCTGCTACTGCGGAAAAAAGGGCTGTATGGATTCCTACTGTGCGGCCAAGGTACTGGCGGAACAGGCGGGAGATGATCTGGATGCGTTTTTCCGTGGGCTTCTGGAGAAAAAAGAGGACTTTGTAAAGGCGTGGGAGGAGTACCTGGAGTATCTGGCCATTGCCATCACCAACCTGCGGATGGCTTTTGACTGTGATGTGATCCTGGGCGGCTATGTGGGCGGCTATATGGAGGATTATATGGAAGAGCTGGAGATGAAAATGGCGGCATACCGGATCTTCCAGAGTCAGACCGGCTATGTGCGTACCGGCCGCTACAAGCATGAGGCAGCAGCCATCGGGGCCGGGATCCGTTTTGTGGAAGAGTATTTTGAACAGATCCGTTAGAAAAAAACACAAAACACTTGACAATTATTCCGGTCGGTGGGATAATATAGACACTTAAATAAAGGACTTTATAAAAGTTTTGCGTAGACTTTTGATAGAAGTAAAGGAGGACAGGCCATGGAAGGCAAAATGCAGGAGTTCGACACGATGATCTCCCAGGTCGGCAAGATGGTCTCCCGCATGACGAACCTCCCGGCCTACGCCGTGGCCAGAGGCCCGGCGAGCGTGACCGTCAAGCGGTTCGACCTGATCCTCGCCGAGGCGGGCAGCTTCATCCTCGTGGTGATGCTGAGCGACAATTCGGTGAAGAACAA
>CAKRJM010000227.1 GCA_934351765.1 uncultured Lachnospiraceae bacterium
CTATGATGGAGCTTTTTTATGCGGACTTCTGGAAGGAAAATCCATCGAAGAGACCATGAAGATGGCGGCTGCGGCAGGAGCACTGAATACGGCTGCGTTCGGGCCTATGGAAGGAAAGATTTCCCGGGAAACCATTGAGGCTATGATCGAGAAGGGAGAGTTGTAAATGGAGAATCCCTTAAAAGAACTGACAAAAACAGCCTGTTTTTCGGTAACGGGCTCCGATCCCGTTGTTCTGAAGGCTTGTATGAAATATGCGCAGAAGGAAAATAGCTATTTTATCTGTGAGGCGACGGTAAATCAGGTCAACCAATTTGGCGGATATACCGGAATGAAGCCGAAGGATTACGTTTCCATGGTCTGCGGGTTTGCGGATGAGATCGGCTTTCCGAGGGAAAAATTGATCCTCAGCGGAGACCATTTGGGACCGTTTGTGTGGAGAAATCTTCCAGAGCAGGAAGCAATGGCACGGTCGGAGGAGCTGGTTCGCCAGTATGTGGCGGCCGGCTTTCGAAAGATCCATCTGGATCCGACGATGCCGCTTCTGGGAGAGGATCCGAGGCAGTTCGGCGACAGACAGATCGCAGAACGCGCAGCCAGACTGGCAAAGATTTCGGAAGAGACCTATGAACAGACAAAAAATGATACAATCTGGAATTATCGTCCGGTTTATGTGATCGGCAGTGAGGTTCCTGTTCCGGGAGGAACCGAGGAACTGGAAAGTATGCAGGTCACCACGCCAGAGGCACTGAATCAGACTTTGTCCTGCTTTCAGAATGCTTTTCTGGATCACGGCCTTCCGCAGGTCTGGGAGGACACCCTTGCCATTGTGGCACAGATCGGGCTGGAGTTTTCGGAGGATCATGTGTATGACTTTAAAGATGAGGCCGCCCGGCCGCTTGCCAACCTTTTAAAAACACGCCCTCCTTTTGTGTTTGAAAGTCATTCCTCCGATTACCAGACGCCCGAGTGTCTGCAGCAGATGGTAAACGACGGAGTGGGAATTTTAAAGGTGGGTCCCGAGCTTACCTTTGCTCACAGAGAAGCCCTTTTTTCACTTTCTATCATAGAACGGGAACTGGCTCCGGCCTGGGGCCTTGTTCCCTCCCATTTCATGGAGGTTTTGGAGCAGTCGATGGTTCAGAATCCAGCTGACTGGGAACATTATTACCATGGAAATGAAGGAGAACTGAAGCTGAAGCGTCGGTACAGCTATTCGGACCGGGCAAGATACTATTTCGCCCGCCCGGAGGTTCTGGAAGCGAAAAGGCAGCTTCTCGAAAATCTGGGGAAAAAACCGATTCCGTTGTATCTGATCAGCCAGTATCTGCCGGTGCAGTATGAGAAGATCAGAGAAGGAAAGCTGGAGGCTTCACCGGAAGTTATGATAGAGGATAAGATCCAGTCGGTTATGGAACGGTATTATCAGAATATGAAGATTGCCGTTCAGAACAGAGATAAAGGCGTATAAAAGGAACAGCCCCCTGATATCAGATCCGGTATCAGGGGACTTCTGGTATAAAAAAATGAAATATATCTTGAAGTATGGCGTGAACCATGATAAAAAATAAAGGGTAGATAAAGGAGATATGCATATGAATAAGAAAAATGTTATTGTCGGTCAGTCCGGCGGTCCCACATCCGCGATCAATTCCAGTCTTTACGGTGTCGTTACGGGATTTCTGGGATCTGAGAAAATCGATAAGATTTATGGTATGGTCAATGGAATTGAAGGCTTTCTTGCCGGAAAAACGACCGTTCTTTCGGATCTGACAAAGGAGGAGATGGAGATCCTCAAGACAACGCCTGCGTCATATTTGAAGTCCTGCCGATTTAAGCTGCCGGAGGATTTAAATGATGAGGTTTATCCAACGCTGTTAAAGAAATTTGAGGAAATGAATATCGGATACTTCTTCTACATCGGTGGAAATGATTCGATGGATACAGTTTCCAAGCTGTCCCGCTACGGAGAGAAGGTTGGAAGCGATATGATCTTCATGGGAGTTCCCAAGACCATTGATAACGACCTGATTGTAACGGATCATACGCCCGGTTTCGGCAGTGCGGCAAAATACGTTGCAACCGTGATTCGACAGTCGGCTATGGATGCCGGTGTTTATGCTGCGCCCTGCGTAACGGTAGTTGAGGTTATGGGACGCCACGCTGGCTGGCTGGCTGCCTCCTCGGTGCTGGCAAGGAAGTTTGAAGGAGATGCCCCCCAGTTGATCTATCTGCCGGAGGTGGCTTTTGAGCTGGACAAATGTCTGGAGGATGTAAAGAAGTGCCTGGGAAAGACGAACAATGTGATCGTATGCGTTTCTGAGGGTATTGCGGATAAAAACGGAACCTTCATTTGTGAGTATGCCGGCGCATCGGATAAGGTTGATAGTTTCGGTCATAAAACACTGGTTGGAAGCGGCAGATACCTTTCTGAGGTTATTGGTGAGAAGCTTGGTGTAAGAACCCGAGCACTGGAACTGGGAATTGCACAGCGAGCTGGTGCGACGCTGGCTTCCGCTACGGATATTGAAGAAGCGGCAATGGCCGGATCGATTGCTGCTGAGGCCGCTTTGAAGGGAAAGAGCGGTATGATGGCAGCGTTTATTCGTGAGCCCGGTGAGGACTATAAGATCACCTATCAGCTCACTGACGTCAACGAAGTGTGCAATAAG
>CAKRJM010000228.1 GCA_934351765.1 uncultured Lachnospiraceae bacterium
GAACATGGTCTTATGGAGGCAGATATGACACGGGAAACACACATGGAAAACGAAGCGGAGAACAAAGAGCCTGCGGCACTGGAGGAACGGCTTCACAGCCGTCTGTCCACAGTCCGGCCGTTAAATCAGGAAACCATGGATCTTGCCTGGAAGCGTTGGGACAACATCGGAAAGCCCTTACGCAGTCTGGGGCTTCTGGAAAAAAATCTGGTAAAAATTGCCGGAATTCAGGAGACGGCAAGACCATCGATTAAAAAACGGGCGCTGATCGCTATGTGTGCAGACAACGGCGTGGTAGCGGAGGGCGTTACCCAGACCGGCTGGGAGGTAACGGCGGCGGTTGCACAGAATATGGCAGCAGACGCATCGTCGGTAGCGGTCATGTCTGATGTGGCCGGCGTGAAGGTATTCCCGGTAGATATCGGCATGGTAACGGAGGGAGAGCTTCTGACCGGTGTTCCCGAAGAGGAGGAACCGGTGCCTTACCGTACGCTGCTTTCCAGAAAGATCCGCAGAGCCACCAGAAATTTTGCTAAGGAGCCTGCCATGACAAAGGAGGAGGCGCTCCGGGCGATCCTGGTTGGTATGGAGCTGGCCGGAAATTTAAAACGCCAGGGATATGAGATCCTTGCCACCGGCGAGATGGGGATCGGAAATACGACAACCTCCAGTGCCGTCGCGGCGGCGCTTTTAAAGGAGCCTGTGGAGAAGATGACCGGAAAGGGTGCGGGGCTTTCCAAGGAAGGCTTAAAGACCAAGATCCGTGTCATTGAGGAGGCCCTTGACCGATATGCAAAAGAAATGACCGATCCGCTGGAAATCCTTCGCCATGTGGGCGGCTATGACATTGCCGGACTGACGGGTGTCTTTTTAGGCGGTGCGGTTTATCGGATTCCCGTGCTCATTGACGGATTCATCTCCAGTGCAGCGGCCCTTCTGGCGAAAGAAATTCTTCCGGCGGCAGTTGATTTCATGATTGCCAGCCATGTGTCAAAGGAACCGGCCGGAAAGCTGCTACTGGATACGCTGGGACTTTCTCCCATGCTCTGCTGCGAGATGTGTCTCGGGGAAGGGACCGGAGCAGTGGCATCGCTGCCGGTACTGGACATGGGCTTTACCGTTTATGAAAAAATGGCAACCTTTGAGGATATTCAGGTGGAACAGTACAAACCCTTGTAATGGAGGAACAGGATTATGTTGGTTACGGTGACCGGCGGCAGCGGAAGCGGGAAGTCGGAATACAGTGAAAATCTCCTGCTTTCCCTGGATGGGAAGCGCCATGGCGGGCGGGCCTATATTGCTACCATGTATCCCTACGATAAAGAAAGCTTTAAGCGTATTGACCGCCATCGGGAAATGCGGAAGAACAAGGGCTTTACCACGGTGGAATGCTATACGGGACTGAAGCAGCTGATGCTTCCGGAGGGCTGCCGCTCGGCTCTTCTGGAGTGCATGTCCAACCTGGCAGCCAACGACTGCTTTATGGAAAACGGTGCAGGTGCAGATACCGTACCGGAGATCCTCGCGGGGGTCCGGCATCTGTATAAACAGCTGGACAATCTGGTCATTGTGACCAATGAGATCAGCTCCGACGGGACGTTATATGAACGGGAGACCAGGAATTATCAGAAGATCCTGGGGGATATCAACCGCGGCCTTGCCGGTCTTTCCGACGGCTTTGTGGAAGTGGTTTACGGAATCCCGGTGATCCATAAGGCGTTTAACGCACAGGGAGGTACACAATGATCAACTCGTTTTTGCTGGCCTTTGCCATGTATTCCAAGATCCCCATGCCGCGGGCGGACTGGAGCAGGGAAAAAATGAAATATGTGATGGTGTTTTTTCCGCTGATCGGTGCGGTGATCGGGCTTTTCCTGTGGGGATTCGGCCTTCTCTGTAAAACCCTGGAGGCACCGGATTTATTCCGGGCGGCAGGCTTTACGCTGATCCCGCTTCTGATCACCGGCGGGATCCATATGGACGGCTTTCTTGATACTACCGATGCGTTATCCTCCTACCAGACCAGAGAGAAAAAGCTGGAGATTTTAAAGGATTCCCATACCGGAGCCTTTGCCATTATCTTCTGCGGAATCTATCTGGTTGCTGATCTTGGGATCTGGAGCGCCATACCGGAGACACTCCTTCCGGTCATGGCCCTGTCCTTTGTATTTTCCAGAAGCCTTTCCGGGCTTTCGGTTGTTACCTTTAAAAATGCCCGAAAGGACGGGCTTCTTGCAACCTTTTCCAGCAGTGCGGAGCGCATCGTGACCAGAGTGCTTCTGGTTTTATACCTGATTTTTTCCGCGGCCGGCATGATCGTCTTAAACTGGAAGGCAGGACTGTCTGCCGTCCTCGCAGGACTGCTGGTGTTCGTTTATTACCGTTACCGCTCCTATAAAGAATTTGGCGGGATCACCGGGGATCTGGCCGGGTGGTTTTTACAGATCTGTGAACTGTGTATGGCGCTGGCGGTGGCGTTGGCAGGAATGCTTTAACCGGGACATTTGAGCAGCTGCTTCCCCGCCGGAAACCCAGGCGGGTTGAAGCAGTTCCAGAATATCGCCCCTTCGGAT
>CAKRJM010000229.1 GCA_934351765.1 uncultured Lachnospiraceae bacterium
AACACATGCCGATAGTTGATAAGCGGTTCTTCAATCACAGCAAAAGAACCAATCTGTGCCAGGCGTGCCCACCATTCAAGATCGGGAGCCTGAACATAAAACAAATTATGATCTCCTACTTTGGAAATGATATCAGATCGTATCATTGAGGAGGGATTATTCAGGCGACAACCGTGAAAATACATTTGGCGGATATGTTCCGCCATGGTCCATGTATGAGCCTGAAAATGTTTCTGAAGTTCCGGATCACGCTCATTGGCCAGATTTCCGTTTTCGTCAATCAGATCCACCCAGGTAAAACAGGCACTGTACTCCGGGTGTTTTTCCATGAAGCGAACCTGTTTTTCCAGTTTTTCCGGCTTCCACTGATCATCGCCGTCAATGACAGCGGTGTAGGCTCCGCGGACTTTCTGGAATCCGAAATTTGTTGCAGCAGCAATGTGTCCGTTTTCGGAAAGCTTATAGTATTCAATTCGTGGATCGGAAAAAGATAGAGCAATCTCGGATGTTCGATCTGTGGAGCCATCATCAATAAGAATCAACTGAAAATCAGGATAAGTTTGTGCGAGAACACTTTTAACTGCATCAGACAGAAAGGCTTCCTGATTGTAAACAGTACAAACAATACTAACTAATGGAGAGGACATTATAATTCCTTTCTAAAAACGAAATAATATGGTATATATGTTATAGGATAACAGTCCAAACACTGACAGTTATCCTATTTATTATACCATGAAGAAATTCAGCAGGCAATAAAGTGTTTCTGCGGTTTACTAATCTTTCTTCTGGTGCTAGAATAACAGGATAGAATGAAATGAAAGCGGAGAAAATGAGGGTTCCCCATGAATTATTATATCGACAGTATGAAACTTCAAAATTCCACATTCACAGTCCTGGGCTGGGCGGCGGGCTCCGGCCCGGAGGTGCCGGTGGAGCTTGAGATCCGGAATAAAAAGGGTGAGGCGGTAACGTTTACCAGAACGGATTCCGAGCGGTACGATGCCAACAAGGACCTGTTCCAGGGAAAGAGCAAGCTCCAGCTTGGCTTCTGTATTTCGTTTCCCTATGAAGAGGGCGAGACGTATTACCTGGTGCTGCGGGCGGACGGGAAAGAGATCCGGGAGCGTCTGAAGCCGGGGGCAGATCAGAAGAATATGGCCCAGAAGGTGATTTCTGTCTGGAAGCAGTATGGCTGGAAAACCGTCTGGAAGCGGGTAAAGAAAAAGCTGGGAGGCTCCGGGCGGGCGTATCAGGAATGGCGGCTGAAGGTAATTCCATCAGAAACAGAGCTGGAAGCACAGCGGAAGAAAACCTTTCCGGTTATGCCGAAGTTCAGTGTCATCGTGCCCCTTTACCGGACACCGGAAAAATATTTGCGGGAGATGATCGAGTCTGTACAGGCACAGACATATGGAAACTGGGAGCTGTGCCTTGCGGACGGAAGCGGCGATGCAGAGGCGCAGAAGCAGGAGGAGCAGGTCGTATCGGAGTATCAGAAGAAGGATCCGCGGGTGCGTTACAAGGCGCTTTCGGAGAATTTCGGAATTGCCGGAAATACCAACGAGGCTCTTTCCATGGCGGAGGGCGAGTATCTGGTGCTTCTGGATCACGATGATACGCTGGCTGCACAGGCGTTGTTTGCCTGCGCGGAGCGAATTAACAAGGAGACAGAGGCGGGACGGAGCGCAGAGGTGCTTTATTCCGATGAAGATAAGGTCTGTGAGCGTCGGGGAAAAGAATTTTATTTTGATCCCCATTTCAAGCCGGATTTTAACCCGGATCTGCTGCGGAGCGTCAACTATATTTCCCATCTGTCGGTGATCAAAAAGAGCCTGGTGGACCGGGTGGGGATGTTCCGAAAAGAATTTGACGGCTCTCAGGATTATGATTTTATGTTCCGCTGTACCGAACAGGCGACGGGGATCTGCCATATTCCCCAGGTGCTGTACCACTGGCGGGTCAATGAAGGCTCCACGGCGGAGGATCCGGCAAAGAAGCTCTATGCCTTTGAGGCAGGAGCAAAAGCCATCAAAGCCCACTGTGAGCGTGTGGGGATCGGAGAGGTGGAGGTACTTCAGAATGAAGTATTGGGCACATACCGGCTCAAATATCCCGTAAAGGGAGAGCCTCTTGTGTCGGTGATCATTCCAAACAAGGATCATACCGATGATCTGCGTGTGTGCGTCCGGTCGCTGTTTGAAAAAGCTTCCTATAAAAATATGGAGGTTCTGGTGGTGGAAAATAACAGCACCGAACCGGAGACCTTCGAGTGCTACAAAGAACTGGAACAGCAGTATGAAGCGCTCCATGTTCTTTACTGGAAAGGCAAGGGATTCAATTTCTCGGCGGTCAATAACTTTGCGGTGCCGTCGGCCAGGGGCGAGTACCTGCTGTTTCTGAATAATGATACGGAGCTGATCAACGAGGACTGCATCGAAGAGCTGTTAAGCTATTGCCAGAGAGCTGATGTGGGTATCGTCGGCGCGCAGTTATTCTATGACGATGATACGATCCAGCAT
>CAKRJM010000230.1 GCA_934351765.1 uncultured Lachnospiraceae bacterium
GATACCGGCATCATTGATCCTTTCTCTGAAGAGTTCTCGGCCTTTGTGTTCAAGATCCAGGCAAACATGAACAAGGCCCATCGCGACCGGATCGCGTTTATGCGGATCTGCTCCGGAAAGTTCGAGGCGGGGATGGAGGTCAACCATATCCAGGGCGGCAGAAAGGTGAAGCTTTCCCAGCCCCAGCAGATGATGGCGGATGAGCGCAAGATCGTGGACGAGGCCTATGCCGGTGACATCATCGGTGTGTTCGATCCGGGGCTCTTTGCCATTGGCGATACCTTTACTTCTTCCAGTAAAAAATTTGCCTACGAGGGAATCCCGACCTTTGCACCGGAGCATTTTGCGAGACTGCGTCAGATTGATACCATGAAACGGAAGCAGTTCTTAAAGGGGGTCAACCAGATCGCCCAGGAGGGTGCCATCCAGATCTTCCAGGAGTTTCATACCGGCATGGAGGAGATCATCGTGGGCGTAGTCGGTGTCCTTCAGTTCGATGTGCTGCTGTTCCGTCTGAATAACGAGTATAACGTGGAAGTCAAGCTGGAGCCGCTGCCCTATGAGTATATCCGCTGGGTAGCCAACAAGGACGAGATCAATGTGGAGAAGATCCAGGGTACATCGGATATGAAGCGTGTCATGGATCTCAAGGGCAATCCCCTTCTTCTGTTTGCCAACAGCTGGAGCGTCGGTATGGTCCTCGACCGGAATCCCGGCCTGAAATTAGAGGAATTCAGCCGGAATTAAGGAAAACTAATTGCAGGCTGCGTGCCGTCGGCGGAAACGGTATGCCTGGCAGAAATGCTTCGCAGGCGGAATCCGGTTCGGAACATGAACCTTTCCGGGAAGATCTTCATATCCTGATCATAAGAAAAAGACGGTTCGGGGGCATTCCCTTGCGTATCTGTGATCTGCGGCTGAAGGAGGTCATCAACCTCTGTGACGGAAAGCGGCTGGGCTACATCACCGACATGGAGTTCGACTGCAAGACCGGCTGTATCATGAAATTTATTATTCCCGGGCCGGCCCCGATCTGTGGATTTTTAGGACGGGATACGGAGTATATTATCCCGTTCTGTGCCGTGGAGCAGATCGGTGAGGATTTTGTCCTGGTGAAGGTCATAACGTCGGACTGTGTCCATAAATGCAAACCATAAAGGAGGAGCGTGTCATGAAGTGTCCGTTCTGCAGCAGTGAAAACATTAAGGTCATCGATTCCCGGCCGGCGGAGGACAACAATGCCATTCGCCGGAGACGGCAGTGCGAGGCATGCGGCCGCCGGTTTACCACCTATGAAAAGATTGAGACGATCCCGTTTATGGTGGTGAAGAAGGACAACACCAGAGAGCCCTTTGACCGTTCCAAGATCGAGGCCGGCGTGCTTCTTGCCTGCCATAAGCGTCCCGTGTCGGCCCAGGATATCAGCCGCCTGGTGGACGAGGTGGAAAATGAGGTGGTCAATACCGAGGAAAAAGAGGTGGCGACCACGGAGATCGGAAACCTGGTCATGGACAAGCTAAAGGATCTGGATGAGGTGGCCTATGTCCGCTTTTCCTCTGTTTACCGGGAATTCAAGGATGTGAATACCTTTTTGAAGGAGCTGGAAAAGCTGTACCGGGATCAGAAAAAACGGCAGTAAGAGACGACAGAAAGAAGGAAAGGCATGATCGTAGAACGGTTTTATCCGGATGAATATGTGGATTCCACCTATGGGATCGATTTTGAAAAGCTGAGGAAAAGGGGAATCAGGGGACTGCTCTTTGATATTGACAATACACTGGTGCCCCACGGAAAGCCGGCCACGAAGGAGTCGGTGGAGCTGTTTCAGCAACTTCATGAGCTGGGCTTTGAGACCTGCCTGATCTCCAATAACCAGAAGCCCCGTGTGGAGCCTTTTGCGAAGGCGATGAAGACCCGTTATCTTTATAATGCGCATAAGCCATCGCCGAAGAATTATCTTCTTGCCATGGAAAAGATGGGAACGGGGCTCACCGACACCGTGTTTATCGGGGATCAGCTGTTCACCGATGTGTGGGGTGCGAAAAAAGCCGGGATCTACAGCATTCTGGTAAAACCGATCCATCCGAAGGAGGAGATCCAGATTGTTTTAAAACGAAGACTGGAACGGATCGTGCTGTATTTTTATAAAAAGTCCTTGAAAAAAACGACAATATAGTATAAAATTAAACAGATAATGTCAGTTGGCACTAGGAAAACAGTCCATGCCGGCCGGCGCCTGAGAACTTGAATTTAAGGAGGAGTATCAAAAAATGGTATCTGCTGGTGATTTCAGAAACGGCATGACCGTGGAAATTGATGGAAACGTATATCAGATCATTGAGTTTCAGCATGTTAAGCCCGGAAAGGGTGCTGCGTTCGTAAGAACAAAGTTAAAGAATATCAAGAGCGGCGGCGTAGTAGAAAAGACCTTCCGTCCTACTGAGAAGTTTGAGAACGCTCATATTGACAGAGCTGATATGCAGTATCTGTACAATGATGGTGACCTGTATTACTT
>CAKRJM010000231.1 GCA_934351765.1 uncultured Lachnospiraceae bacterium
CTGTAAAATAGCATACAATACGAAACGCGTGTTTTCCGAAATATAATGGAAAACACGCGTTTTTCGTGGTGGGAAAATATTTTTATTTCAATTTATTCCGCTCTAGAAAAAGCCCGAAAAACAATGGCATTCCGTAAGTGATCGGAAAGGTATAGCGTGGGTGGCCAAGTGCGGCAGGCCCCACAAAGGTGACTGCCAGGGTCAGCAGAAGTGGCAGACCAAGAAGCAGAAGCCGTCCGTTTTTCTCGCACAAGGAGTACAGGCAGATAGCCAGTAAAAGGAGATTCAGCAGTCCTTGGTTTACATAAAGACCCACAACGGGAATTTTGCAGAAATTGATATAGTAACTGGTCAGTTTCTGTTTGATGGACTTGTGGCTTTTGATCGCGCTGTAAACAGAACCGTAATCCGGATCTGTGATCTGAGTCAGCTTTTGCGGTGCAGTTCCATAATATTTGGAATTGTTGGCCAGAGGGCTGAACAAAATATAATTCTGATTTAAAGTAGCATTGATATAAGTCTCCGGATGGCGCAAAAACAGTTTGAACCAAACCTGCAGATAAGCCAGCAGATCTTCTTTGGAAGCTTTTTTGCTGAATCCATGCTTGATTCCATCGAAATTATAAGGATTGTAATTCTCTGCAAATTCTTCAGGGGTGTAATCAATCACCTTTTGGATTGTCTTTTTTTCTTCAGCGGAAAGATCGTCACTGTGATAAATCATATAGCGTGCTGTCTGCTGCAACGGCATGGAAAGCATAGCCCTGGTGGAAACACTTGTTGCATTATATTTTTTATGCAAACAGGAAGTATTTATTTTTCCAATGCCAAGAGGAATGATCAGAACTGCCAGGATCAGTACTGCACAGGCAAAGGTCTGCTTTTTTCGAATGATCAGGTAAAGCTCCCTGCCTGCCACAAAAAGGATCAGTACTGCTACAACATAAAAACCATTCTGCCGGACAAACATTCCAAGAACTGCGGCTGCTGTGAGAAGCGGGTGTGTCAGGTTCTTTTTATAATGCTCCTTCCGGAACAGATACCAGGCCAGTTCATCCATGAGAAGCAGGATAAAGGTGTCATAAAATACATCTACAATAAGAGTGATGGCGTATCCCACAAAAACCGGACACAGGGCAAAAAGAAGCAATGTGACAAACAGCATCCAGTTCGGAACTCCCAGCTGTTTCATTGTGTAAATAGTATAAGCCAGTACCAGAAGTAAAAGGATACATTGGAGCAGTATAAGCAGAAACAGTCCAAAGCTTACATTTCCAAGAGCCTGGCCAAAGTCGGAGAAACGTCCAAGGAGCTGAGTGTAAATAATGGGATGCTGTGTGGTATATTTACGCAGCCCGTAATACTGAAAAAGACTTACCTGGCTGTCAATAGGAATAGAACATGGATAACGAACAATGATCTGTGGCAGCCAGAAAACGGTCATAATGATCAGGGATTTTATGAAACATTTTTTATCAAACAGAAAAGCAGTCCATCTGCGGATTCGGGGAATTGAGATTTTGGAGACTGCTTTGGAAATAGTGCTAAGTCCAAGGATCGCAATATAAAAAAAGGCAAAACCTCCGGTGAAAACCATAAGAAGCCTGAGCAGCTTTGGGGCAGTCATAGGGGAAAGTATACCAAGACTGCTGTCAGCACTGAAAAACACACCCATCACAGAGGCAACAGAAAATATAGTGCTGACCAAGACTGCAAGTATGATAAAAAGAAGCCCCGGCTGAAAAGCTAAAGCTGAGAGTATCTTTTTATAGATAAAAAAAACCGCAATCAGAAATACACTCAGTACTACGATGGAACCCTGTCCAGGCCAGAGTGAAAATGTATCTGCGGAAACGGAAAAAGAGAAAAACAAAACCGTGAGGAGTGCGTATATAAAAATGAAAATATTATTTTTTAAAATACGTTTCATTGAAAAAATCCTTTCTTAATAACAGAGAATATTTTTTACTCACCTTAATATACCATATTAATGAAAAAAGTAAAATAAACTTTTGGGGTCAGCGATGGCAATTTTACAGGATATTCGCTGTACTAGTTGGCGATTACAATTCTGTATGCTATAATTAAGAGACTGTTTCGACCGTAAAAACGGCTGATCGTAAAAAATAAACGGGGGAATAACGGATGACAGATAAAAGTACTACAGGGAAAAAACGCACAGATATATTTAATATCTGGAATTCTACCTGCCTGAAGGGTGTTGCAGTAGTTATCCTTCTGTTCCATCATTGCTTTTTAAGACCGGATCGCTATAAAGGATATACGCTGAAACTTTTTCTGCCGGAATATTATTTGAACTATATTGCCAATTTTGGAAAGATCTGTGTCTCTCTTTTCGTCTTTGTAAGTGCCTATGGTCTTACGAAGAAGATGATGTCTCTGGATCAAAGAACAGATATTTCTTTTGGTGAAGGAGCCAAAAGGGTAATTTGTACAAGACTGGTAAAATTACTGGGATACTTCATGTTTGTGTTTACATGTATTGTGCTTGCA
>CAKRJM010000232.1 GCA_934351765.1 uncultured Lachnospiraceae bacterium
AACAATTCTACCAGATTCAGGAGGACTATCCGATGAACCAGAAACAGGGAATTCTTGTGGTCAGCTTCGGAACAAGCTACCGCGAGGCTTTTGAGAAAAATATTGTATCGGTGGAGCGTGAAATTCAGAATGCTTATCCATCAGCCTGTGTCCGCCGTGCTTTTACCAGCCGCATGATCATAAAAAAGCTTGCCGCCAGGGATCAGTTTCATGTGGATACCGTTTCGGAAGCACTGGAGGGCTTTTTGAACGACGGCTGCACCGAGCTTCTCGTTCAGCCGACCCATATCATTAACGGAAACGAAAATGATTCCATGCTGGAAACCCTGTGCGCCTACCGAAGCCGTTTTACAAATATCCGCGTCGGAGCCCCGCTGCTTTCCGGCAAAGAAGACTGCCAGCAGGTCATCGATGCCTTGACCGGACATTATGCCGGTCTTGGCTCACAGAACGCTCTGGTTTTCATGGGGCACGGAACGGCGCATCATGCCGATTTTGCTTATCCTGCCCTGGACTATATGTGCAAGGCCTCCGGCCACGCCAATATCCACATTGCCACTGTTGAAGGCTATCCTACACTGGAAGAAGTCAAAGCCTCACTCCGGATCCAGAAACCGAAACAGGTGATCCTGGCGCCGCTCATGCTGGTTGCCGGTGATCACGCCGCAAACGATATGGCCGGAGATAATGACGATTCCTGGAAAAGCCAGCTCGAACACGAAGGCTTTTCTGTTTCCTGCCGCCTGGAGGGACTTGGTGAATACCCGGAAATCCGAGCTTTGTTCCTGGAGCACCTGAAAAACGCAAAAACGCTATAAACGAAACAGCTAAATGAACCCCCCAAAAAAACTTGTGCTTGCAAAACAAAAAGCTTGTACTATAATCAGTGCAATCCTTACATTTAGCAGAAAGAAGGCAGTTTTATGAATCTGATCGGAAGCCGAAAATTAACCTGGGGGATTTGTGCCGTCAGTATCCTGCTGGCAGTCATCAGTGTGTTTTTTCTGCCGCAAATGATCCCCGTTCATTTTGCAAACGGGACCGCAAACGATTTCGGAACCAAGTTTTCCATCCTTCTGTTTCCGTTCCTGTCCTTGGTCATCACGCTCTTAACCGGAATCGAAGGTGTTAAATACACCTTAACCCATTCCAAACTGTTTTTAAACGATATTCAGTATAACTTGATGATCGACGGAGTGCTGGCGCTTGTTCTAGCTGTGGAAGTTTATATTGTTTATGCGTCGTTTCATTAAATACAACGATTATCCCGCCGATCGACACGCTTTATCCGGCCTGTCCTCCTATCTTTCCTCAAAAATCCCCACAATTTCCTCTCGGATCTGCGCCGCGTCCTCTTCGGTCAATTCGTATACCTTTTCCAGTATTCCGGACTCCACCAGCTGATTCCCAACAATATTGATACTGGGAAATCCCGTTCCATCGATCCAGATTTCCCAGCCCTTGGAACCCGGTTGGTTCAGATGACAAGTTCCTTTCGGAATTTCATTCAGGCTCCAGCAGACAGCCTCGATCTCCTCCGGATCCGCAATTCTGCTTTCCATTCCGTTTTCCGTAAGCCAGGACACCTTCATGCTTTTTACTTTGGAAGCATCCAGATAAAAAGAAGAATTCCGGATCACCGCCAGAAACATAACCACACCGATCACAAGACAGCCGATAATTCCCAATCCCAATAACCACTTCCGCTTTTTCCTCATAATCCAAGCCCTCCTTCCCCATCTCAGTTTGTTTATCAGAGACTTCCGTTACCTCCGCCGTCCCTATGTTTCCCAATAGCCCTATGATCCATGATCCTTAAAGACAAACCGAGCAGTGCTCTCTCCCGGTCAACCAGTTACGAAAGATCACACTGCTCAGTCTGAACTTATTCAAAATACAATTTCAAAATTTTTAGCCGCCAGATACAATTGCCCGGCATTTTCTGTTTCTTTCAGAGTTCCCAGCCGTCACTCCCGTTTTTAGTTCTGCACCACCGAAAATGCCTTCTGCAGCATTTCTTCATCGCTTCCCAGAAGCTTCAGGTCAGTCTCGTACGCATATTCCTCGATCTGGCACATCAGCACGCTTCCATCGGGAAGAAATGTCCAGCCATAGAGATCAATATACTTTGCGGATTCATCAAAGGTATAGGAAATCTTCATATAATGCACTTCCAGATTTCCAACCTGAAGAGTCTGCTTATCCTGCAGCTGAACATCCGTATAATCGCTGTCTCCATTATAATATTCCACCATGGAGTTATGTTCGTCCACCAGATCTTCATCCGTAGCAAAGCTGTTCATGGTATAAAAAAGCGACAGTTCATCAAAGGTCTCGTTCGCATCCGAATCGAAATACAGATAATTGGGATCAGAATAAGGTGTGATGCTGAAGCCTTCCGGAACCGCCAGATTCACAGAGGCATCATCGCTGTAGCTCTTTAAGGTATAGGTCCCATCCGCATTGGGCATCAGCTGTGTATCATCATCCGTATCCGGAACTGTGA
>CAKRJM010000233.1 GCA_934351765.1 uncultured Lachnospiraceae bacterium
GGGTTAGACATACCTAACTTGCGTAAAAAGCAAAAGAACCGGAAACAAAAGCGCCGAAAACAAAAGCGCCGAAAACAAAAGCGCCGAAAACAAAAGCGCCGAAAACAAAAGTGTCGAAAGCAAAAGTGTCGAAAGCAAAAGTGTCGAAAGCAAAATGGTCGGAAACAGAGGATGTTCAGCAGAAAAATCAGAAGCACGGAAAGACCGGCAGAAGAGAGAATGGGGTGGGAGGAAGCAGATGTCAGAAGGGGTAGCGTTTGTATCAGAAAAGCTCGCAGCGCAGTGTTCACCGGTGATTAAGGGAATCAAGCCGTCGAATCTGTTAATGCTTCGGGATTACGGAGCAGGAGAAGGCTGGTGGCTGGTGAGACGGGCGTTATGGGGGACCAGCCTGGAAGCCAAGTGTCTTTATGGAACCTCTCAGAGCAGTATGTGGCTGGTGTATCGAAAGGATCTTCTGGGTGACCAGCTTGGCGGAAGGGAGCAGAAGCAGTTCCTGGAAGCCTACGGGTATCGGACCGGAAGCCTTCCGATCCTTCTGGGACGGCTTTCTGAAAGGCTGGGAAGCTACAAGCGGGGAGAACAGGAATTTCCTCACGAGCTGGGTGTATTTTTAGGGTATCCCATGGAGGATGTCCGGGGATTTATCAGTCATAAGGGAAAGGATTCTATCTGCACCGGATACTGGAAGGTGTATGGCAACGCGGCACAGGCCAGACGGCTGTTTGCCCTTTATGATGATGCCAGGGAGGATGTTTTCCGGAGAATGAAGCAGGGGCTCGGTTTAAAGCAGATCGCAGTATAGTGTCAGACCGGAGCTTTAAAAAAGCAAATAATGAGTCAATTGATGAGTCAATCCATTGACGCAATTATTATAACATCTTAGGAGGAAGAAAAAATGAGTCAGATTGTAGTAGCATACTGGAGCGGTTCAGGAAACACCGAAATGATGGCAGAGGCTGTCGGCAGGGGAATTGAGGCAGCAGGAAAAGAAGCAAAGGTTGTCAGCGTAGATGACATTCAGGCTTCCGAGCTGGAAAACTGTCCGGTATTTGCTATGGGATGCCCGGCGATGGGGGATGAGGTGATCGAGGAAGAGATCATGGAGCCCTTCGTGGAGGATGTTGAGAAGTTTGTATCCGGCAAGAAGATCGCCCTGTTCGGCTCTTACGGCTGGGGAGACGGCGAGTGGATGAGAGCATGGGAAGAGCGTATGAAGAACGCAGGAGCCGAGCTGGTGGCAGAAGGCCTGATCGTAAACGATGCTCCCGATGAGGAGGGATGCACGTCCTGTGAAGAGCTCGGAAAGAAGCTGGCAGAAGCATAAACGTTCACAGAGAGCAGCTGTGAAATAACGGATAACAGAACGGTTTCATATCACCCGGGGAGGCAGCCCCCTTCCCGGGCTTTAAAAGGAGAAAGGCTTATGAGTATTGTGATCGTCGGCGGACATGACCGTATGGTCTGTCAGTATAAAAAGATCTGTAAAAATTACAACTGTAAGGCAAAGGTATTTACCCAGATGGCAGCAGATATGGGAAAACAGATCGGAAAGCCGGATCTTCTGGTGCTGTTTACCAACACCGTGTCCCATAAAATGATCAAATGTGCGGTAGATGAGGCAAAGCGCAGCGGAATTGATATTGTGCGGAGCCATACCAGCAGCGGATCGGCCCTCAGCGAGATCCTGGAGGAGAAATGCGCGGGTTAATGAAAAAAAATTCCGGTAAGGGCTTGACAAATGAGTTAGCTGGTGCTAATCTATGACTGTGAGTTAGAGTAATCTAACCGATTGGAAAAGAGGTGCCGGTCATGCTGGAATTTTTAAGTAAAAATCTGTCTACGATCATAATTACGCTTGTGATTCTTGTTCTGGTCGTTTTGGCAGTCAGAAGTCTTCGGAGAGATAAAAAGAGCGGGAAATCGTCCTGTGGCGGTTCCTGCAGCGGCTGCAGCGGATGCAGCGGATGTGGTTCGAACGTCAGCAATTCCCATGGAAAGTAAGAGGTGAGCTGATGAAGACAAGAGATGATGTGATTCAGGAGATGAGAAAACGCGGCTACCGGATCACGGAACAGAGAAAGATCCTGGTGGACATCATTCTGAAGGATAAACACCATTGCTGTAAAGAAATTTATTATGAGGCACTGAAACATGACCCGACGATTGGGATGGCAACGGTATACCGGACCATCAGTGCCCTGCAGGATATGGGTATTTTAAAGCGGGATTTCAGCCGTCCGGCTCTGTCGAATGTCTGGAGCTGCGGAAAGCGGTGCAGGATCATTCTGGAGTGGGGAGAATCGGTACGGGAAGAGGACAGCGAAGCGCTGTATGAGTCCATTCAGACGTTTCTTATGGAACGGGGCTACCTGAAGGGCGGGAATTTCCAGGCGACAATCGTTGTGGAGGCCTGAAGCATAAAAAGATAAAAAGACAGAAAAGCGGGAAACAGCTGTTTCCCGCTTATTTCAAGTTCTTTGTAACGTGAGCCTTAATCGCCGC
>CAKRJM010000234.1 GCA_934351765.1 uncultured Lachnospiraceae bacterium
GATCCGGAGACAGCCAAAACTAATATGAGTGAAACCGCAGAACAGGTATTCCGCCTGATCGGCTGTTTCGGAAAGCAGGATTGATTATAGTTAAAATGGAAGCTCTGCCACGAATGGCAGAGCTTCGGTCATTTCCTGTATATGATATGAAAATTCAAAAATTGTAAGCGGTGATCATTTACCGTACCAGCGGCATGGTCGATACAAACTGATACATCAGGATAAAGTGGCAGAGGCTTCCGCCCATGACGAACAGATGGAAGATCTCATGGGAGCCAAACGCTTTATGTCTGGAATTGAACAGCGGCAGCTTCAGCGCATAGATAATCCCGCCAACGGTGTAGATGATCCCGCCTGCCAGAAGCCAGCCGAAAGCGGCACGGCTCAGGTTATTGAGAAGCTGGGTAAAGGAAAGAACGCAGACCCAGCCCATGCCGATATAAAGAACGGAAGAAAACCATTTGGGGCAGGTGATCCAGCAGGCCTTGATGATCATGCCGGCAATGGCAATTACCCAGATCAGGGTTAAAAGCAGCATTCCCTGGGTACCGCCGATGACGATGACGCAGACCGGAGTATAAGTGCCGGCGATCAGGATAAAGATCATCATATGATCCAGCTTCCGCAGGATCCGGTTGACTCTGGGAGAAATATCAAAGGTGTGGTAGATCGTACTGGCACCGTAGAGCAGGATCATACTGACGATGAAAACAGCCAGGCAGATCACATGGATACGGTCATGCTCCTTTGCCGCACGCAGGAGTAAGGGAAGCGCTGCAAACACCGCCATGAGCCAGCCGATGAAGTGAGTGATAGCACTGCCGGGATCCTTCGGTTTCATTTTTCTGATATATTTCATGATCGATACCTCCTCATATATGAAAACATATCATGTAGTTTTTGAAACTAGATTATCTATATACAGATAATACAGCACATATGACCGGCTGTCAAGAGGAGACCGATAAATTTTGAGGTAGCTGGCAGTGCTGCGTTTGGAAAATCTGATTTGAGGAGGACATGGGAAGAGATGGGAAGCATCTGAAATGAGATAGAGGAGGACATGGGAAGAGATGGGAAGCATCTGAAATGAGATAAAGGAAGCTGTGCGCATGAAACGAAAGGGCTTTGCGTACAGCTTCCTTATTTTTTAATCGCTATTTTTTATCGGTGAAAATAAGTTGGAAACAGATAATTTATGCGCATCCTACGGTCAGAAGGATGTTGGCGAACACACGCTTCTCACCGGTAGAAATGGCCAGAACAACATCAGGCTCACAGCAGAGATCATAATATTCAAAGCGTCCGACACCGGATAACGGCAGCCCCAGTTCTTCTTCGAATTCCTTGAAAATTTCCGGGGTGGAACCGTCGCCGGGGATCATGACCTCGGCCTTTTCGATTTCAATCACCGAATGGATGGCCTTCAGCACATCGGTAACGGTGGGGAGACCGGGGGTCAGTCCGAGGTAAACCTTATCGGCATCACCGCTTTTTTCAGCCAGCGGGTAGTTGCCGTCTGCGATCAGGATTTTGCTTCCGTGGCCGCAGTAGGACAGTGCGCTCATGATTTCCGGGTGGATCAGTTTTGTCGTCAGCATAAGAAATACCTCCTTAAATTCAGAATGGTTTCCGCCACAGACGGAAAAAACCGTCTGTACGGAGCCGGTTGGTTTATTTTTCGCTGTCCCGAAGCTTTCCAAGGCTTCCGCCGGGATGCCACTTTACATACTGTTTCGGAGAAACAGCTTTATGTGCCTGCAGGGCAACGGAAAGAGCCTGGAGTACCAGGGTTTCTGCCAGGATAGACATTCTGGGCGCGCGGTCAAGCGGTCCCCCTTCTCTGGGAACGCCGGCAAAAATATGTACGGCACTTTCTGCGGCGAGCCAGGAGTTCGGGTTTCCACTGACGCCGATTACCTTACAGTCGTTGTTTTTAACTGCCAGGACGGTAGATCGCATTTCAGCAGTTTCTCCGCTGTTGGAAATAAAGATTACCACATCACCGGGAACAAGCTGACCGCAGGAGCCATGAACGGCTTCTGTTCCGTGAAGGAAATAAGTCGGATTTCCGGTGGAAGACAACAGGGAAGCAATGTAACCGGAGATGTGACCGGGCTTGCCGATACCGGAAATATGGACACGTCCGCCGTTTTTCTGTGCTTCCACGATCAGATCTGCCGCCTTCTCAATCTCAGAATAATTCATCTGTTCAATAAATGCGGGCAGGTCCGTTTTTACAGTGTTAAGAAACGAATCATAAGCGTTTCTGCATGTTTCGTTCATGTGAATCCCTCCAAGTGCATATTCGATTCATATATCTGGTTTACTTTAATACGGAAGTATCAGGAACCCGGCGTCCTTTTTCGTTCATAAATGCCTCTACCCTGTCAAGAGTCGGGAGCGAGGGCATTGCGCCGAGAGAGGAAACGGTCAGGCCGGCGGTGTGATTTGCAAATACAAG
>CAKRJM010000235.1 GCA_934351765.1 uncultured Lachnospiraceae bacterium
TCTCTATACTCCTCGCATAGCTCTACTTATGTTTTTATTTTACAGTCTTTCACCCGGGAATCCCGAAGGGATTCTTTTAGTTTTTATTTTTTACATAAAAAATACATAAGGGATTACACGAACAATCCATTTTTTCAAAAAAAATGTGTTTTCACGCGTATTTTCTGCTTCTGTAGCTTTTCTATTTTTCTTTATTTGTAACAAAAAATCACTTTTATAAACATCATTTGTTACATTCTATCAGACTGTCTGTTCCCCGTCAACCGTATTTTCTTTTCCCGTCAGCCGTATTTTTTCCCAAAATCAACCGTATTTTTTTCCCAATCAACCGCATTTTTTTCAGTCAAAAGCCCCTCTCTGCGTTTCTGCAGAAAGGGGCCTGATGTTTCTTATGAAGTTGTGGGCCGCAGCCGCATTCTGCTCCTTACAGGTAAGTCAGAATGTACATTGCGATGAATACTGCGGACAGGATGTAGATCAGGAACGGAACTTCCTTGAACTTTCCGCGGCAGACCTTGATTACGGTGTAGGAAATAAATCCGAAACCGATACCATCGGAGATGCTGTATGCAAAGGGCATCATAACGATGGTCAGGAAGCAGGGAAGTGCAACCTCGAAGTCTGTCCAGTCAATCTTGGTAACGCCCATGATCATGTAAACGCCCACGATGATCAGTGCGGGAGCGGTTGCAGCACTGGGAACGATTCCGGCAACAGGTGCCAGCAGGATCGCAAGCAGGAACAGCAGACCGGTTACTACGGAAGAAAGACCGGTGCGGCCGCCCTCCTGGATACCGGTGGAAGACTCAACGACGGTGGTTACTGTGGAAGTACCGAGGCAGGCACCAACGCAGGTTGCAAGCGCATCTGCGATCAGCGCTCTGTCGCCGCCGGGCAGGTTGCCGTCCTTGTCAAGCATTCCGGCATTTCCGGCTGTACCAAGAAGCGTTCCAACTGTATCAAAGCAGTCAACGATGAAAAAGCTCATTACTGCCGTGATCAGAGGCAGGACGCCAACCGAAAGCACACCGCCGAAGTCAAGCTGGAAAGCAGTCATGCTGATGTTTCCGATGTGGCTCATGGTAATCGTTTCCGGCATGGTTGTAATGCCCATGGGGATACCAATGATGGTTGTAATAATAATACCGATAAAAATGGCAGCCTTCACTTTGTATACGATCAGAATACCGGTGATCAGAAGACCGATGAGAGCCAGAAGCGCGCCGCCCTTTGTGATTGCTCCCATGTCGGTGTAGCTTCCATTTTCAGGGCCGAAGCACTGAACGATTCCGGCATTCAGCATACCGATAAAGCAGATAAACAGACCGATACCTACAGAAATTGCATTCTTTAACGGTGCGGGGATGGATGCGATGATCAGGCCTCTTAAAGGAGTCACGGTCACGATCAGGAACAGAATACCGGAGATCAGAACGATCGCCAGACCCTGCTGCCAGGTATATCCCATGCTGAAGCAGAGCGTATAAGTAAAGAATGCGTTAAGTCCCATACCAGGGGCCTGTGCAAACGGCACATTGGCAAGGAACGCCGTCAGGAAGGTACCGATTGCTGCGGAAAGGCAGGTGGCAACCATGACAGCTGTGAAATCCATGCCTGCCTGAGACAGATAACTGGGATTCACAAAAATGATGTAGGCCATTGCGAAGAAAGTCGTAACACCGGCGATCACTTCGGTTTTTACGTTGGTGTTATGCTCCTTCAGTTTGAAGAACTTTTCCATTTTTATCCTCCGTTTCTTTAGACGTAAATGACCGGAACAGGTTGGAAACGTCCTATTCCGGCGGTTTTTATCAAAAACATTATTATATTAACATAAAAATTTTATAAACTCAACGGGAAATTAAGATTATATTCATATTTGTTACTGTCAAGCGGCTCCACCCTGGCCAGCCAACCGGCACATACATAAGTTGCCTCTGGCTGCCCAGGGCAGTGGATCCGCGAAACGTACAGATTTTCATATAATTTCATTATGCGTGCGGCAGCGTCCACCGGAATTTTGCCGCGCACAGACGCATGACCATGATCAGGGTACATCCGGCCAGAAGGCTCACCGTCTCTCCGGCCAGGGGCCAGAGGAACATACAGAGCAGACCGCCGGTGATGGCCGCGCAGGCGTAAAAATGCTTCACAAAGATATAGGGCCGTTCCCCGGAGAGCAGATCCCGCAGAACGCCGCCTCCCACGCCTGTTAAAACCGCGCAGAACAGCATCAGGATCTTATAGGAGCCGTAACCGGCATAGATCACCGTTCTGGCGCCGCAGACTGTAAAGATCCCAAGCCCCGCCGAATCCGCCAGCAGAACCAGCCGCTCAAAATGCTTGTGGCTTGCATCAAGCTGCGCCCGCACCACTGGAAGGAAGCATAACAGCGACACCACGGCAGCCACCGCAAAGTTTTCCGGGCGATGGAACGCGGCCGGAGGGATCTGCCCCAGGA
>CAKRJM010000236.1 GCA_934351765.1 uncultured Lachnospiraceae bacterium
ATCCGATCTGTTTTTCTTACGCTTCAGCCTTTTTCAGACGCTCTGCAGAAAGGACAGCAGTTCCGGTCAGAAGAACCGCTGCGGCTGCCGCATAGATCAGCGCATGGCCTTCTCCGGTTGCGGGTGCCTTATCTGATTTATCTTCCGTCTGCGTGGTATCCTTCTTTCCCTGCGGGCTTCCCTCAGCCGCTGCGGTCATGGTCATACCAAAGGCCAGAAGTAGTGTACAGATCAGTACAAGCATTTTTTTCTTCATTGTCATTTCCTCCTATTCTGTTATCTTTGTATAAAAAAGCTCCAGTACCCGTTCATAAAGTGCTTCTTCATCCGGCACAAACTCCGCGTACTGCTCTCCCTTCACAACAGTTCCCGGAATGGAAACCATCGTTCCATCATGGATTCCATTTTGCAGCACCAGCGATGCCAGATAAGCCATCTGGGACAGATCGATATCCGTTACCATATAATCTTCTGCTTTCTGATACAGAGAAAGGATGTCTCCAATCCCTGCTCCCGACAGCACCTGCTTTAAAAAGGTGGTCAGATACTGCTTCTGTCTTGCCATTCTGAAATTATTAGAATCCAGAACCGTGGTATCACGGTACCGTACATACGTCTCCGCCTGTTCTCCATGGAGCATCACCACAGCCCCCTGCTCAAGCTCCTGATCCTTTTCGGTCAGATCCTCCAGAACCTCCACGGTTATTCCGCCAACCGCATCGTTCAGCACCGGAATTCCGGAATAATCAATGGCTGCATACGCGTGGACCGGCATTCCGTATAAAAGCCTGGAAACGGCTTCTGCTGTATTCTCACAGCTCTTTTCTCTTCCGTCTCCATAAGCATAGGAAAGACACAGCTGCATCCGCTCCGTTCCAAGGAATCTTCCCTCTACATTATAGCGATTGATATCAACCATAGTCTCCCGCGATATATTCAGAAACGAAAGCGCGCCTGTTTTCTTATTAAGCACTGCCAGGAACACTGCATCCGCCTGTCCATTCTCGCCGATCTGGTCAGTTCCGGTCTGGGAAAGCTCCCTATCGATCCCGAGACACAGGATCGAAATAACATCTTCATTATAACAATATCTTTCCCCTTTGTAAACCACGGTTTTTCCGTCATTCTCCACGGAAGCCTCTTCCACGGCTCCGACCGTCTCCCCGGCAATGGTCTGTGACAGCTTCTTTTCCCCTTTGGCTCGGAGATAAAAAAACACACCTGCCAGCACGGCCAGAAAAACCGCCAGTGTAATCAGAATACCGATCAGAATGCGAAACCACAGCTTCTTTTTCTTTTTTGTTTCTTCCATTCCTTAGGACTCCTTTTCTCCAAGCAGCACGGCCTGTACCACATACCGGTATTTTTCGCCGGTTCCCACACAGGTTTCCAGCGTAATGATCTTATCGTCTGCCGTCACCTCCACGCCCTCCCGGATATTCTTATCCATGGATCGGACATGAAAAATATCACTCAGATACTGTGCGTACACCTCCCGGTCTGTAAAATCAAAGGAATGCATGATATGACGGTCATCATACGTATAAGAAGCAAAGATCTCATACACCAGGCTCCGTTCCGGCGTATAGATGTAGACATATCGGTTTTCCGCAAAGAACTCCGGATCTTCAAACAGATGCAGGTTCTGAAACATGGATTTATTTTTCATGTTATGACCGTAAATCACCGTATTGGGATCCGAAAAATCCTTCTGATTGCAGTCCTCCGTATAAATGCTGGCTGCCACCCGCTCTTCTCCGTAAATATCATGGGTCAGATAATACGTATCGTCCCCTTCCCTCTGAACAATAGGATAATCAATGTTCGTATCGGGAATCCGTATCCAGGCATAAATCTCCGGATTCACCTCTGAAAGCTTTTTAAAATCAATGGGATTTTCCAGATCCTGAAAGATTCCATCCGGAAGCTCCGCCGCTTCTCCGTCCTTTCCCTCCGGATCAGTTTCCGCCTCCGTTGTTGTTTCCGCTTCCTCTGTTTCCTGTGCCATGGACTGAAGCGCTTCATATTTCTTTTCCGCTTCATAATCCTGATACAGATACCAGACAATATAAGCAAGAACGCAGACAAGCACAGCCAGAGAAATCGCAAGCACGGCCCGCCAGAGATTCTTTTTTTTCTGCTTCATGGCATTTCCTTTCTCTCTGCATATATTCCAGCTCATTATATTCCTCCCGGCTTTACAGGTCAAGAGGCCGCCGCCATCCCATGTTTAAATCGTCAAAAGAGTTTTAATTGTTTTAAAAATTCGAATAAATTTCTTTTAAAAAACGGTTGACATCTCTGTTCATTTATAGTATAGTTATTGTGTTGCCGCTGAGAAGCGGAACAAAATAAGAATGCTGGCGTGGCACAGGCGGTAGCGCACTTCATTGGTAATGAAGAGGTCGGCGGTTCGAGTCCGCTCGCCAGCTCGGTAAAACCCTCAGAACTGGAT
>CAKRJM010000237.1 GCA_934351765.1 uncultured Lachnospiraceae bacterium
ATACAGATCCAGATGGAATAAACCTTCTTGATCTTATCATAATCAGAGTGTTCAAACTCTGTGTGCTTCTGCCCTGAGATCATACGGGCGCAGTAAAAAATTCCTCTGGTTACAATTTCATAACCTGGATTCCATTTTTTCTGTGCTTCAATATTGATCATCAGCTTTATCTTTTGTATTTTCCCCGGCCTGTAAACAACAAACCGAATATCATATGTAACTTTTCCTTCCCCGGCGATCACACTTTCGTTGGATAACCCCTGGATTTCTCTCGGATGTTCCAACTGTTCAGCTGCCTTTCCACCGGAATTTCCCGGCTCACAGGCAGGCTCTGTCCGCGGCATATGCTCTTCCGGGTCTACACTGATCGTGGAAATCTCCGGTGCTCCCTCGATACATTCCTCGATTTCCTCTTCTGTCATTTCCTGAAATTCCTCTGTCGTATACTTTAAGATCAGAGCCAGCAGCGATTTCTGTGCCAGAAGCCGCTTTGCCGCTTCATCATACTGCACACGGCTGTCTCCGATCATTGTTTTTTGCAGATTCAAGAAGTATTCTCACTTTCTATAACTGCAGGAAATGACACTTACAGTTTAACATAGGAAGCCCCGTTCGACAATGTCTCTTTTTGTTGGAAATCCTTCTTTGAAATCCTTCCGCAGAAAAAAACGCAGGAGGGCTTTCTTACCTTCCTGCATCTTTCGTATCGCATTACTTCTTTTTCTTTCGCATTACAACCATCACAACACACACCGCTGCTGCCGCGATAACCCCCAGCGTAACCCAGAGCCAGGTGATGTTTACTCCCTGCTGTGCGGCAACGGTCTGATCGGATGCGGCGGCCTCTCCCGAGGTTTCGGTCTGATCGGATACGCCATTCTGTCCATTTCCGGATTCGGCCGTTTCATCCACAAAGACTTCTCCCTCATCAATACCGCTGTTCTTTGTTCCGCCGTTACTTCCGGCAGTGCCGGCATTACCCGTGACGCTGCCTGCGGCACCGGCAGTCGTACCTGTACCATTTCCGCCGGCAGAGCCTCCGGTAACGCCGGAATTATTATCGTCCGCTTTACTTCCCGCCGGATCGTTAGCTGTCGGATTACTGCCCGCAGGATTCTCCTCCCCCGACTTGTCATTATCCGGCTTATCTCCGCCCGGTTTGCTGCCACCGTCGATGTTACTGTTGTAGTTCACCGTAATCCCTGCGGCAAACGCACCTTCCTCAACGGTGGTAATGGTATCCGGCAGATTTACTGTTTTAACATAACTGCTGTCCGCAAACGCGCCTTTGGCAACGGTATTCACGGGAATACCGGCAATGGATGCCGGTATGGTAACCTCTTCATCCTTACCAAAGTAACCGGTAATGGTAATGGATTCGTCTGCGATCGTATAATTCAGCGCACTCTCGGTATAGACCGTTTCTGCCAGCGCCGTACCACCGGTCAGGGCCAATACCATGAACAGCGACAGCAGCACAGGAATGAGTTTTTTCATAACATGCTCCTTTGTTTTGCATACAGGGGCATAGCCCGTATGGACTATGCCCCTGTGTCAGATTAACGTCCGAGATCGATTATCACGGAATGCTACCTTCGCCTTCATCAATACCACTACTACTGGTAATGATATCCTCTGCATTGATCAAAATGATCTGCATCTCCGGAGATTCATATTGCTTTTTTTCCATAAACCTTGTCTCCTTTATTTTTTCAAACTATCATAGCTGCCGGACAGGATTGTATCCGTATACACGTACAAAACCTCACCTGCACTGTTTTTCAGAATCATGTAACCGCGGCCATAGAGGGTAGTATCTGCCGTCCGCACTTTACCGTTGAAACGAGTTACACCGTTCAGTTCAGTGTTACTGCCGATGGACTCATATACGCCCTCAGGCACTGTGCCATCTTCTGTCAGCTTCAGATAATCCTTTGCTCCATCAGCAGCACAACGACTGTCAATACTATACAGGATACCCTGCTTTACCAGTTCGTACCCTTCAGGTATCGCACGTGTTGCCGTGAAGGACACCACATAATAACCATTGCCTTCGCTGGCATCAACTGCCGTCATCGTAATAACCGGCTTTGCTGCAGCAGACTCATTATAAACAGCCTTCACTGTCATGTCACCACTGGGCGCCAGCTTCAGCGTCTTAGTATACCCCAGAATGTTACCCTCGCCATCCGTCCAGTAGGAGAAGGTCTTGTCTTCGATATCCTTAGCAGTTATCTCGATGGCCTTACCAACCATCGTATTTACATCCACGTTGTCGGTTCCCTCAGGATAAATCACTGTCACCTTGCAGGACACGCTGGGCTCCGTATAGAGCGCACGCACCGCAATGATTCCGTTGTTCTGAGCCATCGCCGCACGAATCTCATCCTGCGTCATGGACCAG
>CAKRJM010000238.1 GCA_934351765.1 uncultured Lachnospiraceae bacterium
GCGCTGATCTATGCGGCAGCCGCAGCAGTTCTTCTGACCGGAACTGCTGTCCTTTCTGCAGAGCGTCTGAAAAAGGCTGAAGCGTAAGAAAAACAGATCGGATGTCGGTTGCGTACCGGACGGGTGCGGCGGACAGCAGATCTGGAAAATCGGAAACAGGAAAAGAAACCGGAAGCAAATCCCCAGTTAATGGAAATATTGTTTCCGGTTTTTTATGATTTCAGAGTTCCTTTGTAAAAAGCAACTGTCGGTTTTTTCGTAAAATACCGGATGACAGGGAGATATCAGGGAGAAAAGATGGAGCAGACGAAAACAATATTGGAAAAACTAAGTACTGGGGCATATGAGGAACAATTGGAAAAATTGTATGTGGATCCGGCGAGGATTCCGGGCCAGAGGGAACGTTACAGAAAGGCGGTTCTCCGGTTTGAGGAGTTGTTCGAGCCGGGAGAGGCGGAAGTCTACAGTGCGCCGGGGCGCAGTGAGGTGGGCGGAAACCATACGGATCACCAGCATGGGATCGTTCTGGCGGCTTCGGTGAATCTGGACGCCATTGCGGTGGTACGGCGGACCACGGAACCGGTCATCCGGATCTTATCGGAGGGTTATGAGCTGGTGACGGTGGAGCTTTCGGATCTGGAAAAGCGGGCGGAGGAAGAAGGAACCACGGCAGCGCTGATCCGCGGTATGGCAAGACGGCTTTCCGACCATGGATTCGGCGCAGCCGGCGGTTTCTGTGCCTATGTGACCAGCGATGTGCTCATTGGTGCCGGGCTTTCGTCTTCGGCAGCCTTTGAGGTTCTGGTGGGAACGATCATTTCCGGCCTGTTTTATGAGGGCAGGATCGATCCGGTGGAGATCGCCAGGGCGGCTCAGTATGCGGAAAATGTATATTTCGGAAAGCCCAGCGGCCTCATGGATCAGACGGCATGCTCGGTGGGAGGCCTGATCCGGATTGACTTCCGGAACCCGGAGGAGCCTGTGGTTACGCAGGTTCCGGTGGAGTTTGCATCGTATCATTACAGCCTTTGCATTGTGGATACAAAAGGCTCTCATGCGGATCTGACTCCGGATTACAGTGCCATACCGGCGGAGATGAAGGCAGCGGCGTCCTGCTTCGGAAAGCAAGTGCTTCGGGAGGTGGATGAGGCACAGTTCATGAAGGAGATTCCGAGAGTTCGGAAGGCATGCGGAGACCGGGCCGTGCTCCGGGCGCTTCATTTCTTTTCGGAAAACCGGCGGGCAGATGCAGAGGCAAAGGCGCTGGCGTCCGGAGAATTTTCGGAATTTTTAAGACTGGTAAAGGAATCCGGTACATCATCGTTCCAGTATCTTCAGAACGTGTATACCTGTAAGCATGTGGAAGAGCAGGGTGTTTCTGTGGCACTGGCGGTCAGTGAGCAGGTGCTGGGGGAGACAGGTGTCTGCCGTGTTCACGGCGGCGGATTCGCCGGAACCATTCAGGCATTTGTGAAACAGGAAGCAGTCGAATCCTATCGAAATGCACTGGACGGCGTATTCGGAGAAGGCTCCTGCCATGTGCTCCAGGTGCGTCCCATCGGCGGGGCAAAGGTATTGTAGGAAATCGGGCAGGAAAGCGTGATGCAGAAGGCAGACGGAACGGAAAGGAAGAACGGGAGTGGAACAGAGACAGGTATATGGAGCAGTCTGGGATCTGGTGAACTATGGACTGGAGCGGAAGTTGATTGAGATGGAGGACGAACGGTTTGTCATCAATGCCCTGCTGGAAACGCTGGAGCGATCCGGGGACGGATTGGAGGAGGCCGGACCGGCGGCTGTACAGCATGGGAACCAGCCGATGGGAATTGAGGAAGCAAAGACAGAAAACGGAAATCGGTGTGCGGAAACGGAATGCCGGGAACGGGAGTTGGCTCCGATTCTGGAAATCCTTGTGGATGATGCGGCGAAGCGGGGACTCCTGGACGGAGCAAGTGTCACAGAGCGCGATCTTTTTGATACGAAGCTCATGGGACGGCTGACGCCATGGCCCTCAAAGGTTATCGGAACCTTTTGGAGGCTGTACAAACAAAGCCCGGAGGCGGCAACCGATTATTTTTACCAGTTCAGCCAGGATACCAACTATATCCGCCGTGACCGGGTAAAACGGGACCAGAAGTGGAAAACCAAGACGCCTTACGGGGATATGGACATTACCATCAATTTATCCAAACCGGAAAAGGATCCGAAAGCCATTGCGGCGGCAGGACGGGCAAAGCAGAGCGGATATCCAAAGTGTCTGTTATGTCCGGAAAATGAAGGATATGCGGGGCGTATGGACCACCCGGCCAGACAGAACCACCGGATCATTCCGGTGACGGTGAACGGAACTGCCTGGGGGCTCCAGTATTCTCCTTATGTGTATTACAACGAGCACTGTAT
>CAKRJM010000239.1 GCA_934351765.1 uncultured Lachnospiraceae bacterium
GACGGATGCCCCTGGATTTCGCCTCCGCCACAAGAACCTCCTCCTTCAAAGAGGTTTTGATGTGCATAAGGAAATGGACCCCTGCTTCCTCCTCCTGAATTGTCACATACTCCCCAAGCGGCCCCTGCTCAAAGGCCTTCAGAATTGCATCCCGCTTGTTCTGGTAATAATTGCGGAGCCGGTTGATATGCTTCTCAAAGCTGCCGTTTTCCATGAACTGGGCCAGGGTATACTGCTCAAAGTTGGAGACGGTACAGGAATAAAAGGACAGTTCCCGGTAAAACCGCTCCGCCAGCGACGGCGGCAGCACCATATAGCTGATCCGCACCGTGGAAGCCAGCGTCTTTGTAAACGTATTCATATAGATGACCTTATCGGAAATATCAATGCTCTGAAGCGTCGGAAACGGCTTTCCGCCGAGACGCAGCTCACTGTCGTAATCATCTTCGATGATATAGTGATCGGGATTTTTCGATGCCCAGCCAAGAAGCTCGTAGCGGCGGCTCACCGGCATGACGATCCCCGTGGGAAAATGGTGAGACGGAGAGGTATGAATGATATCCACCTGCTTTTCCTCCAGATCCCGGATCTCCACCCCCTGGGTATCCAGACGGATATTTTCATAAGGCACCTTCATCCGCTCATAGATCCGGGCGATCTTATGATACCCAGGATTTTCCACCCCGTAAACCAGATCATTTCCCAAAAGCTGGATCAGCAGGCTATGAAGATACTCTGTCCCGGCTCCCACCAGGATCTGCTCCGGCTGCACCTGCATGCCCCGGAAGGCCCGCAGATACCCGGCGATGGCCTGGCGCAGCTCCAGAATTCCGCCGCAGGGCGGATTGATCATCAGCTGGATCCTGTTATCATTTAAAACACTGCGGACCGTCTTTGACCAGATGGTGAACGGGAAAATCTCGCTGTCCGTCTGGTTACTGGAAAAATCCGCAAAATAGGAGCTTTCCCCGCCGGTAACCATGACCGGGCGCTTCTTTACCGGCCGGATCTTCGGATTGGTATTTCCGATATCCGCCACATAAAAGCCCCGTTTCGGCATGGAATATAAATACCCCTCCGCCATGAGCTGTCCGTAGGCATTTTCCACCGTGATCACACTGATACCCAGATTTTTTGCGAATGTACGCTTGGACGGCAGCTTCTCCCCGGCCTTGATTTTTCCCTGTATAATATCCCTTTTGATACATTTATATAAATATTCATACATGGAATCTGACCCTATATCTGTGAAACTGTATGTAAGCATTTCCGTTTTTTTCTCCAATCTGACCTTACTGAATATATTTATTTTGACGCTTTTTCAATAGCCACTCTCCCAGTATAATGGGGAACAGATCAAATGTAAAGAACAATCTGATCACGCGAAAAACACGGCTGTCTTAGCAATAAGAACAGGAAAAGCTGGCGGACAGCCATCACAGAAAAGGAGACGGCATGACAACAGAAAACAATCGCTACAAATTAAATAAGGAACTGGCACAGATGTTAAAGGGCGGCGTCATCATGGATGTAACAACCCCGGAGCAGGCACACATTGCCGAGGAAGCAGGCGCATGCGCCGTTATGGCACTGGAGCGGATCCCCGCAGACATCCGTGCAGCCGGCGGCGTTTCCCGTATGAGCGATCCGAAGATGATCCGTGGAATCCAGGAGGCCGTTTCCATTCCCGTAATGGCAAAATGCCGGATCGGGCATTTTGTGGAGGCACAGGTTCTGGAATCCATCGAGATCGACTACATTGACGAGAGCGAAGTTCTTTCTCCGGCCGATGATGTCTACCATATCAATAAGCGGAATTTCCGCGTACCCTTTGTCTGCGGTGCCAAAGATCTGGGCGAGGCACTGCGCCGGGTCAACGAGGGGGCTGCCATGATCCGTACCAAGGGCGAACCCGGAACCGGCGATATCATCCAGGCAGTCCGCCATATCCGGAAAATGAACAGTGAAATCCAGAAGCTGACCTCCATGCGGGAGGACGAGCTTTATGAAGCAGCAAAAGCGCTCCAGGTACCTTATGATCTGGTTCTGTATGTCCATGAAAACGGGAAGCTTCCCGTTGTAAACTTCGCCGCCGGCGGCGTTGCAACTCCTGCCGATGCAGCTCTGATGATGCAGCTTGGCGCCGAAGGGGTATTCGTAGGCTCCGGTATTTTCAAATCCGGCAATCCGGCAAAGCGCGCCGCTTCCATCGTTAAGGCTGTCACCAACTTCACCGATGCAAAGCTGATTGCAGAGCTTTCCGAGGATCTGGGCGAGGCCATGGTCGGAATCAATGAACAGGAAATCGCCTTACTGATGGCAGAAAGAGGAAAATAGTCATGATCGGAGTACTGGCCCTGCAGGGCGCATTTATTG
>CAKRJM010000240.1 GCA_934351765.1 uncultured Lachnospiraceae bacterium
TAATTATCCACAGCGATGGGGTGCGGCTTTAAGCCCAGGGTCCGAAGCTGAATGGACAGCCGGTGGGAAAAGGTTGTCTTTCCAGAAGAGGACGGCCCGGCGATCATCACGAACTTTTTCTTCCGGTCTGCCGCAATCTTTGACGCAATCTCTCCCATTTTCTGCTCCATCAGCGCCTCCTGAACCAGGATCAGCTCATGAACGGAGCCATCCACGATCCGGTCATTGAGATCGCCCACCGTATCCACACCGAGCTCCTCACCCCAGCGGGAGGCTTCCTTCTGGCACTGATAAACCTTCTCCCCCGGCAGGAAAGGCGGAACCTCCTCCGGGTGGCTCTGGGTCGGAAGCTGCATGACGATCCCGCCGTCATACGGATAAAGCTTAAAATAGTTCAGATAACTCGTATCGGGGACCATGTAGCCGTAATAATAGCCCTCAAATTCCTCGATGTTATAAAGATTGACGCGGGAAACGCGCCGGTATTTCAACAGACGCTCCTTGTCATACATTTTATAGCGGCGGAACCGTTCCATGGCTTCGTCAGTGGACACGCTCCGTTTTTCCAGAGGAAGCTTCTGCTCCACCATGTCCCGCATGCACTGCTCCACCTGCGCCGTAAATTCCGGTGTCACAGTAAGCTTTCCGCGAAGCTCGATGTATACGCCCTTGCTGATGGCAAAATCCACAATGACCTTCTCCAGCACATGGCGTCCTGCCGTCAGATAGGCTGCCCGCATGAATAATAAGATCAGGCTGCGCTTATACGTTCCGAAGCCCGGCTTGTCTGCCGAGGTAAGAAAGGCCACCTCCGTCCCCTCCTTCACCTCTTTCCGAAGCTCCGTCAGCTTTCCGTCCACCGTGGCAAGAATGATCCGGTGCTTATAATCCCCCTGTACCTGCTCTGCCACCTGCTCCAGTGTCATAGAAGCCTCCACCGGAAGATCCTTCCCCTGATATCTGATCGTTCCCATAAATTACAACACCCCTTTTTCGTTCTTTCGATCTGCGCTGCCACAGACCATGCCTTCTCTGATTTTATAAGTCAATATACCCTGCTGGGATAAGATAACACTGCCCGATGTACCTCCACACCGAATCCGGCCTTTGAAAGCGCCTCTGCTACGGCGTCCACAAAGATATGCTCCAGTCCGTAATGTCCGGCATCAATGAGGGAAAGACCATCCTCCATCAGATCCAGCCCGTCGTGATGGCCCATATCTCCGGTGATCAGCACCTGTGCTCCTTTCTCCCCGGCCACTCCGGCCATGCCCTTTCCCGATCCCGGTGAAATGGCTGCTCTGGTGACCGTCTGTTCCGGGTCTCTGCTGTATACCGTCACCGCCGGAATCTGAAACTGCTCCTTTATGAACAGTGCCAGCTCCCGCACCGTCATGGGCTTCTGTAAATTTCCAACCGTTCCGACTCCAACCGGTATGCCATCCTGCTCCCCGGTCTCCTCCAGGACCTCCCAGCCACCTGCGTATGCACCGAACTGCTCCGCCGCCAGATCCGCCATTCCGCCCCTTGCAATATCAAAGCTGGTATGACCGGCATAATAGGAAATGTCTGCCCGGAGAAGCTTTAATAACCGTCTTCCGACTGCATCCTGATCGGTCACACGTTTCACGGACCCGAAGATCAGCGGGTGATGAGTCAAAAGCAGATCTGCCCCCAGTGAAACCGCAGCGTCTACGGCTTCATCGGTGGCGTCCAGTGCCACATAGACGGTTTTTACCGGCTTGTCCTGTCGTCCGGCCAGCAGTCCCACGTTGTCCCAGCTGCAGGCCAGCCGCTCCGGCCACCGTTCGTTAAACCAGTTCATGATCGTTTTACAATCCGTCATTGCCTGTTCCTCCCTCCAGATCCGGTGCCTCCCTTTGAAACCGGGCGATTCCCTGCTCCAGCAGCCGGATCCGTTCCTCTATGCTGCCAAGCCGCTCTCCGGCCCGTTCGCTGGCCGCCGAAAGCAGTGTTTGTTTTATGGTTTTCTGGGTAAGCAGTTCCTTTTCCAGCCATGCTCCCACCACCGGATCACCGGAGGCCAGAAGATGCCTTCCAAACTCTTCTTCTATGTAGGTCCAGGGCTCTTCGTTCCCCGGTCTCGCTTCCAGGATCACATAATATTTTCCATCCTCCAGGATCATCTGCTCCCGGCTGATGCGATACCCCTGCTCCAGAAGATAACGGCGCACCTGTCCGATCTCCGACTGAGGAGACAACAGCAGCTGCTTCATTCCACGGACAGTCTCTTTTCCGTTCTCCAGAATCCGGATCATTAAAAGGCCTCCCATACCGGCGATCACCGCCGTGTCGGCCTCTCCCGGCTCAAGCGCCTCAAACCCGTCGCTTTTTCGGAG
>CAKRJM010000241.1 GCA_934351765.1 uncultured Lachnospiraceae bacterium
TTCATGACCGCAACCGAGGTTCCCACCGACATGCCGAACAGACGCAGGACGCGCGGACTGCCGGATGCAGACAGCAGCATGACCATTCCGGTCACAGCTGCATTCAGTACAAGTACTGCCGGCGAATAAACTGCATCATAAAAGTTCGTCCGTTCCATGGCTGCATAGCTGTCGCCGATGCTCCGGTCATAGCGCCGCTCCATGTAGGTCTCCATTCCCAGTGCCCGGATCGTGCGGATATTATGAAGCGTTTCCGGCACCTGGCCGGATACAGCCGCAACGGCACGCCGGTTGTCCAGCTGTGCCGCCAGCATCCGTTTCTGTACCTGACGGGTAAACACGGCAAACAGCGGCAGCACCAGAAGCAGAAGAAGTGCCAGTCCGGTGTTCTTCACCGCAATGACCGCCATGATCGAAATAATGCGGCACGCATCCGCCGCCATGCTGATGATACCGGAGGTAAACAACGCCTCTACCGTATCCACATCTCCCGAAAACCACGCAGCCACCTCTCCGGGATTCTGCTCCGCCAGAGTGCCGGCCGGAAGCTTTGTCAGCTTCTGCGACATTTCTGTACGAAGTGCATGCGTCATTTTCTGCCCGAACAGCACCAGCAGACTTTCCTGTGCTGAGGACAGCACGCCCTCCAGCGCAAGGCTTCCGAAATAGAACAGCACTGCAAATCCTGTCAGCGGGATTCCCGCACTCAGACGGTCGATCGCACGAGCCAGCAAGAGCGGGGGGATCAGAGAAGCCACTACCGATGCTGCCACACACAGAAGTGTGCCCGCCGTAAGCATGCGATTCGTCCCCATTGCCATGCGAATGGCCGTAAATACACCGCTTTTATGCCTGTTCTTCATGCTGCTTTCCTCCTGTCTGGCTTTCATATAACTGACAGTACACCGGCTCAGAGCTCATCAGTTCTTCATGGGTGCCGACCGTTGCTTTTCCGTTATCCATAAAGATCACCTTCTGCATCTGCGGAAAATGATACAGACGATGGGAGATCAGGAACACCACCTTGTCCTTTCCGTAATCCTGCAGATCTGCAAATATCGTATCCTCGGTACCACGGTCCAATGCGGAAAACGGATCATCCAGAACCAGGACCGGCCGGGGATGCGCAAGAGTTCTTGCCAGTGCCAGACGCTGTGCCTGCCCGCCGGAAAGACGGATCCCACCGCTGCCGATGACCGTATCCGTTCCTTTTTCCATGGCAAGCACCTCGTCCTTCAGTGCCGCCGCCTCCAGATAAGGCATTGCCTCCTGCTCGCTGCCGCAGAGTACATTATTCTCTACCGTATCGGCAGTGAGCTCCGGATCATGCCCCAGATAACCGACCAAAGCCGCGATCTGCCGTGGAGAAAGCTCCGAAAATTCTTTCTCTCCGAACCTTGCCGAACCGCCGTATGGCGCTTCACAGAGGAACACCCGGCCAAGCGTGGACTTTCCGCAGGCAACCGGCCCGGTAACACCGATAATGTCGCCAGGATGGGCAGTTAGCGTTAATCCGGAGAAAACCGGCTTATCATCATATGCAAAAGAAAGATTTTCCAGCTTCACATCAGACGGCTCCGGGACCGCAAGCGGTTCCAGCTCTTCCGGTGATTTCATCAGCGGCCTGATGCGTTTCCAGGAAACCTCCGCCTTCTGCACCGAGTTGAACAGCTTTGCCACCTTCGATGATTTCACCGTCAGCCTGGTGAAGCAGGAAAGGAATGTGGTCAGCGCCGCAATATCCCAGGTACTCCAGCCGCTCCCCAGAATATTTTTTGCTCCGAACCACAAAATAAACAGCACACCGGCCTCCGATACCGCCAGATACAGCGGCGGCAGGGCCGCTTGCCATACATGGTTCCGCACCGCCGTTTTTTCATAGGTATTCAGTGCCTCTTCGTACCGTTCTTCTCTTGCTTTCTCGCAGCCACAGATCCGGTAAGTCACCGCATTCTGTGCCCGGTCCAGAGTGGCCGTGCTGAGGGCGCCTGCAGCCTTTTTATAAGCAGTTCCCGCCCGCTGAACCGGCTTTTTCATCCATGCCGCACAGACATAGGACACCGGTGTAAAGAGCAGGCTGAGCAGTGCCAGACGCCAGTCATAGACCAGAAGCATCCCTGCATAGCCCGCCAGCGCAACGCCTGTATCGAAAATTTCTGTTGTGAATTTCCGCATTCCCTCCACACAGTCGTCCACATCGGAAATTGCCTTCGTCATCAGCTCTCCGGCGCCTTCCTGTCCCAGCGCTGCCCGGCTCTGCCGCACCAGATTGGCATAGAGGATTCCTTTCATCCGGCGGTTGATGTTGTTAGCAAAG
>CAKRJM010000242.1 GCA_934351765.1 uncultured Lachnospiraceae bacterium
ACCTTTACGGCAAGGATGAAACGGTTCGTGCCGGCGGTCTGGTAGTGGATATCGGTACAACTACGGTATCGGCACTGATCATTGATATGCTGAACGGAGACATTCTGGCGAAGGCAACTACCGGAAACGGTCAGATCCGTTTCGGTGCCGATGTCATTAACCGGATCATCGAATCCAGGAAACCCGGAGGTCAGAAAAAGCTTCAGGATGCGGTTATTAAGGAGACCATCAATCCGGTGGTGGAAACCATGTGCCGGACCAGCGGCTTAAAGAACCATCAGATTTACCGGATGTGTGTAGGTGCAAACTCTACCATGAACCATCTGTTTGCCGGGGTCAATGCGGATCCCCTTCGGACGGAGCCTTATATTCCGACATTCTTTAAGACCAATGCCTTATACGCAAATGATCTTGGAATTGAGATCAATCCTGATGCGCATATCATCATTGCGCCCAACATTGGAAGCTATGTAGGCGGCGATATTACTGCCGGAACACTGGTCAGCATGATCTGGAACCGTCCGGAAATGTCGATCTTTATCGACCTTGGAACAAATGGTGAGATCGTGTTTGGCAATTCGGATTTCCTGATGAGCTGTGCATGTTCTGCAGGCCCTGCCTTCGAGGGCGGCGATATCAGCTGTGGTATGCGTGCTACGGACGGTGCCATTGAGAAGTGTACCATCGATGCAGAAACCATGGAACCGACCTTCTCCGTCATCGGAGATCCCGGTCAGAAGCCGGTTGGACTTTGCGGCTCCGGTATCATTGATGTGATCAGTGAACTGTTCCGGTGCAGCATGATCAGTCCCAAAGGAAAGTTCATCCGTGAGGGAAAGCGGATCCGTCATGACAAATATGGTATGGGAAGCTATGTACTGGCATTCCAGGAGGATGCCGGCTCCGTCAAGGATGTGGAGATCACAGAGGTTGACATCGATAACTTTATCCGTGCAAAGGGAGCAATCTTTTCTGCCATTCAGACACTGCTTTCTTCCCTGGATTTTGATGTGTCCATGGTGGATGATGTGTATGTGGCAGGCGGTATCGGAAGCGGCATTAATATGAAAAATGCCGTAGGTATCGGAATGCTTCCGGATATCCCGCTGGAGAAGTTCCATTATATCGGAAACTCCTCCCTGTCCGGCTCTTATGCGATGCTTCTTTCCAGTGAGGCGGAGCGGAAGGTTTATGAACTTGCCAGAAGCATGACTTATTTGGAATTATCAACGACACCCGGGTATATGGACGAGTTTGTGGCGGCATGCTTTATTCCCCACACCAACACCTCGCTGTTCCCGTCTGTGACTCAGGTAGAGATTAAATAAGAGAGGGCTTATGAGTATCCCTTATGAACAGGATCAGAAGGATCGGGTTCCTTTTGAGACATATAAAGCAAGGTTCGCTGCCTCAGACCCGGAGCTTCTGTCCCAGGTAAGCGGCGTACCTTATGACCCTCAGACCGGACTGTTTACGGTCCGTCTGATGAACAAGCGTTATACGATCCATTTTCCGGATTTTGCGGTGGTCTGCCTGGATAATGACGGCACCTATGCACCTCTTCTTTCGGATATGGCATCGAAAATCCTTCTTGTCCGCTATTTGTTAGAGGCCAAGAGAGTGCCCTTTAAGGGTGAGTTTTATGCTTACGCAGATATGCCCTGGGGAAATCATTATAACCAGGTATTTCAGGGGCGCTGCGTAAAACGTCTTGCCTTTTCCTTCGGCTTCCAGCTTGACCGGTTCTGTCAGGTTATGGAGCTGGTGGGAGGCACAAAGCTTTCCGTGGGGGATGCAGGCTATGAGTTTGCATTTCTTGACGAGTTAAGGCTCCAGTTCCTTTTATGGGAGGGCGACGAGGAATTTCCTCCGTCAGCTCAGATTTTATTCTCCGATAATTTCTCGTCCGCGTTTGCGGGAGAGGATATGGCGTATGTGGGAGATATTTCCATTGGTACGCTGAAAGCTTTGGCTAAGGGTCTTTAAGTAAGATCCTGGTTATAAAGTAGAGTAGGTATTGTGCGTCAAGTGTCACCGGATGGAATGTTGAGGGTGAACGAAAGATGTAAAAACAAGAAGAAACCATCTGCGTTACAATGCCGCGTTCGCTACTGTATATATATTAGTTCCGCACAGCGGGACATCAAACAAAACATATGTGTACAGGCGGGCAGAGAGACTGCCCGGCGAGAAAGGAGATCTAATTATGGGATTCAAAACAGACATTGAAATTGCACAGGAGTGCCAGCCGGAACTGATCACCAAGATTGCTGAGAAGGCAGGGATCGATGACAAGTATCTGGAGCAGTAC
>CAKRJM010000243.1 GCA_934351765.1 uncultured Lachnospiraceae bacterium
ATACGCCAAGTCGTTCAAATTCCATCTCATCGACAAAATCCAGAAGCTCCTCCACATCCTCCTCGGTCTCACCGGGGAAGCCGGTGATCATGGTGGTCCGGATTGCCATGTCCGGGATCTCTTCCCGGAGTTTTGTAAGCCGCTCGGTGATCTCCTTCCGGTTGGTTTTCCGTCCCATGCGGGATAAGATCCGGTCACTGGCATGCTGGATCGGGATATCCATGTAATTGCAGACCTTTTCTTCGGTCTTTATGGTCTCGATGAGCTCGTCGGTGATCTCCTCCGGATAGCAGTATAACATGCGGATCCAGTGGATTCCCGGGATTTTCGCCAGCTCCCTTAATAACGCCGGAAGCTTTTTCTCGCCGTAGAGATCCACGCCGTAAAGGGTCGTTTCCTGGGCTACCAGGATCAGCTCCCGGACTCCGCCGGACGCCAGCTCCTTCGCCTCCTCCACCAGTGCTTCCATGGGAACACTCCGGTATTTTCCGCGGACGCTGGGGATCACACAGTACGTACAATGCTTATTACAACCCTCCGCAATCTTTAAATACGCATAATGGCCGCCGGTGGTCAGGACACGCCTTGCTTCTTTTTCATGAAGTATGTTAATGTCCTCGAACTCCGCATCGGTCTTTCCGCCCAGAGTGTCTTCCACCACCTGAACGATCCGGTCATAGGAGGTAGTCCCCAGGATTCCGTCCACCTCAGGAATCTCCTTGAGCACCTCGTCCTTATATCTCTGTGCCAGGCAGCCGGCCGCGATCAGTACACGGCATTTCCCGGTCTCCTTCTGCTTTGCCATCTCCAAAAGGGTATTGATGCTCTCCTCCTTGGCATCTCCGATAAAGCAGCAGGTATTGACCACGATCACCTCCGCCTCGGTTTCATCGTCCGTAAATTCGTACCCGGCCCCTGCAAGACTCCCCAGCATCCGCTCGGAATCTACCAGATTCTTATCGCATCCCAGGGATACAAACAATATCTTCATATTTTCTCGATTTCCTTTATATTTTCCTGATGATACACACAGGGGCAGGCCATACTGCCTGCCCGGTTGTTATCCCGCAACGCAGGATTTTTATTCATTGGTAAGAGAATCCTCGGGGATCTCATCCTCGGGGCTGTCATTCTCGCTGACGATCTTTACCTTTCCTTCGTCCAGCTCTTCAACAGCGATCGAAAGAGGCTTGTTGGACGGTGCATCTGCCATGGGTTCCTCTCCGGCAATGATCTGTCTTGCACGCTTTGCCGTTGCGATCACGATGGAATAACGGCTCTGAATGAGCGGCTCCTCACCGGGCTCTACCTCACTGTTTACTACATTGATTAAATCTGAATAAGACGGATGTAACATAATTCTATTCTCCTTTCACAAACCCCTTGAGGTCTGTTCTGATATGATTGATAAGCTCCTGATTCCGGTCTGCCTTCCGGCGTTCCGCCTGAACGATCTCATGGAACTCCTCCACACAGGTATCCAGATCGTCATTGACCAGGAGATATTCATACTGCTCCATGCCCTGAGACTCTTCCACGGCGCGCTTTAAGCGATCCTCGATGACCTCCGGTGTTTCAGTACCGCGTCCGGTCAGCCGCTTTTTCAACGTCTCCGCATCCGGCGGAACCACAAAGATCAGGACTGCCTCCGGATAACGCTTTTTAATCTGGAGCGCACCCTGGATCTCGATCTCCAGAATGATATTGCAGCCTTCCTCCAGCCGCCCCATGACATAATCCCTGGGGGTACCATAGTGATGGCCTACATAGCCGGCCGATTCCATCAGCCCGCCGTTTGCGTCCAGCTCGGCAAATTTTTCTTCCGTAATAAAGAAGTATTCCCTTCCGTGTACCTCACCCGCTCTGGGTTCTCTCGTTGTGACGGAGATGGACAGCGCATACTCCTCATGCTGCTCCATCAGCCGCTTTACCACCGTTCCCTTGCCTACGCCGGAAAATCCCGACAGCACAAGGATCAAACCTTTTTTATTCATCTTCTGCCTCCCTGTCTGTAAACCGCTCTGCACTCTCCGGTCCGTTAAACCGTCCGGCGATGGTTTCCGGCAAAAGCGCCGAAAGCACAAGATAGCCGTTATCCATAATGATCAGTCCCTTGGTCTTACGCCCCTGGGTCGCATCGATGCTGCGCCCTTCGTCTCTGGCCGCCTGGACCAGCCGCTTTCCCGGAGCCGAATCGGGACTTACCACTGCAAGAACCTTATCTGTATGGACCACATTTCCATATCCGATGTTGATGAGTTTTCCCATCGTTCCACTGATCCTTTCTC
>CAKRJM010000244.1 GCA_934351765.1 uncultured Lachnospiraceae bacterium
TGACTCCAAGGGGATTTGAACCCCTGTTACCGCCGTGAAAGGGCGGTGTCTTAACCGCTTGACCATGGAGCCTTATCTGCATCCGAACTCCAGCGAAGCACTTGCTCAGTCTGGTATGGAATCTTACCACATTCTCAGATACTCAACAGTAAAAGGATAACATAAATTTACTTGATTTGCAAGGACTTTTTGCATTTATTTCAACTTTTTTGCATATCATGAAACAATCTCTCTGTGGAGTATTCCATGATGCAATCTCCAAAACGCTCTTTGAAACCGTCCTCAAACGAATCTTTGAATGAACCCATTCAAAAATCTTCCTCTAAAAAACAGCGCCTGTTTTCTTTTCATGCAGATGCATTCCGTCTTTCCGGCCGTCTGTTTCGGAAACCGGCCAGGTTCTTTGCCTGGCTTCTGGTCTTTTCCCTCGCCTTTTTCGGCGGACGGACTGCCGCCAAACGGGCTCATCCCGTCTCTGTAGCCCTTTCCGATGAAGCAAACTGGGGACTTTCCTTCCAGACGGAAGGCGCTCCGCCCATCGGCAATGCCACCGTCGAATATCTGGCTGATTTTAATGCCCACTATATCGGCGATCCCACAAAAAAGGTTCTCTACCTGACCTTTGATGCCGGATATGAAAACGGAAATACACCCGCGATCCTGGCCGCTTTAAAAAAGCATCAGGCTCCTGCTACATTTTTTGTTGTGGGAAACTACCTGGAAACCAGCCCCGAGCTGGTGAAACAGATGCTGGCAGATGGGCATCTTGTGGGCAATCACACCTATCATCACCCAAATATGTCCGAAATTTCCACAAAGGAGGACTTTCAGAAAGAATTGACCTCTCTGGAAACCAAATTTCAGGAGATCACCGGGCAGACTATGGTGAAATTCTACCGGCCCCCTCAGGGCAAGTACAGTGAAACCAACCTGCGTCTGGCAAAGGAGCTGGGCTATCATACCTTTTTCTGGAGTCTTGCCTATGTGGACTGGTATCAGGACGATCAGCCCACAAAGGAAGAAGCCTTTGACAAGCTGCTGGGGCGGATCCATCCAGGTGCCATTGTTCTCCTTCATTCCACCTCATCCACCAACGCACAGATCCTTGATGAACTGCTGACCAGATGGGAGGACATGGGGTACCGCTTTGCTTCCCTTGGCAGTCTGATTTAGGACTTGTACAGCCAAGTCAAACAGATAGCGAACCAGCAGGCTCCGGATCGGCATCTTCCAAAATCAATTGTCTTAACTTCTGTGCTGCCATACCGAGCGGCCGTTTCGGATCTCCGACCAGACTGACTGCCCGGGGCGGCACTTTTTCTTTTAACGGGATCTCGATGATCTCTCCCCGGTTGAGTGCTTCTCTTGCCATGGGCTCCGGCAGAAATCCGATTCCCAGTTCATGCTTCACCAGCGCCAGGATCTGATCTGTTGTTGCTGCCTCAGTATCCGGATGCAGCTCCACACCGTTGTTCAAAAACCATTCACTGTAAAACTGATGGGTCATAGTATCACGCCCCAAGCAGAGAAAGGGATACCGCTGAACCTCTGACAGAGAAAGAACCCGCTCTGACAACAGGAAAAAACTCTTTCCGCCAACCAAAATATCCCGAAATCCCCTCAGTCTCGTTTCCCGAAGCCCGGTCTCGATCCCGCTGGGTGTCGATATAACTGCAAAATCTGCTTCTCCGTTCTTCACGGAGCGGACAGCCTCCTGAGTACTGTGGTTGGACAGACGCAGCCGGATCCCCGGATACTGGATATGAAAGTTTTTCAGCTTTTCCAGTAAGTAAACATTCAGCGCCGTTTCGGTTGTTCCGATATAGACACTTCCGTTTTCCAGCCCGGCACTTCTCTGGATTTCTTCCTCTCCCTGCTGGAACTGCTCCACCGCTGTTTTTACATGCTGAAACAATGCTTCTCCGTCCGGAGTCAGCCGCACGCCACGGGTGCTCCGCACAAACAAACGGCAGTTCAGCTCCCCTTCCAGGCAGTTGATGGTCCGCGTAATATTCGGCTGGTTGCTTCCCATGGCGAGAGCCGCCTTGGTAAAGCTTTTGTAGGTCGCTACATAATAAAAGATTCGATAATATTCATAATTAACATTCATGGTTCTCTCCATAGGTTTCTGCCTGCATGTTATGGAAATGGAATAAAATAGTTTCTGTTATACCAAAAAATCCTGTAAACGCAATGTTTACAGGATTTATCGCTCCCCGAGTAGGGCTCGAACCTACAACAACTCGGTTAACAGCCGAGTGCTCTACCATTGAGCTATCGAG
>CAKRJM010000245.1 GCA_934351765.1 uncultured Lachnospiraceae bacterium
TTATAAATCAAATCTTTTGTTTTAACAATTCCCATGCTTCACCGTCAACTTCCATTGAAACAACGTTTACATTTATTCAAAGCCTTATTGTACTTGATTCCCCGGCAAAAATCAATAGCGGAGGACAGTTCCTGCTTCCGTCTTTTTATCCAGGCAGATCTCCCCCGGCTATCCGGCCACTTAAAGCCTCGCCGAACACATCGCTGGTATCCGCACATCGCTGGTGGCCGCACATCGCTGGTGGCCGCACATCGCTGGTGGCCGTCACTATGACAAACGCCGACTGGTCTAGCAATGGCACCGCCCTCCTGGCTCACGATGTTAACCAGTCAGCCAAGAGAAATAATCACGAAATCGATAAACATCGTCACTGCGCCAACAGACCAAATGCATATATAAAACCGCCAAGGATATAAAACGTTCCCGTTTTCAGTATCCTTTTACCATTTTTCATGTATGCCCTCTGAAAAAGTATCGTATCACATGAAAGAATATCATAAAAGTCGGAAAATGCAAAGGGGGATTTCTGTTTGCTCTTCCTGATGCTTCATGTTATGATAGAGACAGTCTTTATAAAATGATACAATTGTTCAGAAGCTGCTCTGATCTATACGTCATGTCTCCGCGCAGTTTTTGACCGGGGAAAGGAAAGGATACAACATTATGAGTCTCATAAAAATCCTCTGGGGCACTGCCAGAACCGGAGAGCCCGTCTACCGCTATCATCTGTCCAATTCGCATGGGATGTCTGTGGATCTGTGCAATATCGGCTGCAGTATCCTCCGGCTTCTTGTTCCGGATAAAGACGGAACACCGACAGACGTTTCTCTGGGCTACCAAACCTTAACGGAATACGAGCATAACAGCTCTAACTTTGGCTGTATTGTCGGCCGATACGGAAACAGAATCCGAAAGGGGCAGTTTTCTTTCCACGGAAAATCTTACCAGCTGGAAACCAATGACCGCGGAAATCATTTGCACGGTGCCTCCGACGGTTTTGCATATCGCTTCTGGACCTGCACAGACGAAGCTGACGATCATGTCACCTTCCGCCTGGAAAGCCCGGACGGGGACGGCGGTTACCCTGGCGACCTGACTGCTGAGGTTACCTATCATCTTTCCGAGGACAATGCCCTCACACTTTCTTATCATGCTGAAACAAAAACGGCTGCATTCTGTAATTTGACCAACCACAATTATTTCAATTTATCCGGTGCTGGAAACGATACGGTTCTGGATCATGAGGTCATGATTTCCTCCGATTCTTATACGGAAACAGAGCCCGATTCCATTCCTACCGGCAGGATCCTTCCAGTCGATGGAACCCCACTTGATTTTCGGAAGCCCAAGCCCATCGGTCAGGATATTCATGCAAGCTGGGATCCGCTCACCTGGGCCGGCGGTTATGACCATAACTTTGTTCTAACACCCGGCATACAGCCTGCGGCTTCCGTTTACGCACCCAAAACCGGAATTTTCATGGAGGTTCTGACCACCTCCCCCGGTATGCAGTTTTACACAGGAAACGGACTCAATGATCCGAATCGAAAAGACGGAAAATCTTATACGAGGTTCGGCGGCTTCTGTATGGAAACCCAGTTTTATCCGGATTCCATCAACCATCCGGAGTTCCCGTCCTGTGAACTGACCGCGGGACATCCGCAGGAATCCCAGACTACCTATCGGTTTTCCTGCCGCTGATTCTCATTCTAATACCCCAAAATAAAAAAGGAGGGGATATCTATGAGCAGATCTTACGATGCGGTATGCATCGGTTTTATTGTACAAGATATAATGATCACCGACATTCCGGAGGACGCATTGACCAGAGATACCACCATCGGTGGCACAGCCATGGTGACAAGCGGCGGCGATGCCGGAAATGAAGCAATCACCTTAGGCAATCTCGGAAGCAAAACTGCGCTTCTTACAAAGATTGGAACTGATTCTATTGGAAACAGTATTCAGGCAATCGTGGAACAGGAACCCGTCGATACATCTCTGATTATTCGTGACGAATGTGCAGAAATGATGATGGCAATCGTTGTGATCAAACCTAACGGCGATCGCTCCTTCCTGGTAAAGCAGGGAAATACAGCTTATTATCTAAAGCCGGATGATATCTCGGATAATGTACTAAAAAACACTCGTGCTATAACTATCGGCAGCTTATTCTGTCTTCCTGGACTTGATGGCCCCGGGATTGCCAATGTTCTGAAACGCGCACAGCATTTCGGTACACTGACGATCTGTGATATGACCCATGATTCCTGTAAGAT
>CAKRJM010000246.1 GCA_934351765.1 uncultured Lachnospiraceae bacterium
GAAACGAAGTCGGAAACGAAGCCGGAAACGAAGCCGGATGTAATACCGGATCGGAGCACCATTGAGATTCCGGAACCGGAGGTTCTGGAAACCTGTACGGTAGAAGAACTGAGAAAGCTGGCAAGAGCAATCAGGCCGGACAACATGACACGGAAGGACATTCGTTTCGCAAAGAAGCAGCAGCTGATTGATGCAATTATGAGATACAGGAAACAGGAGAGGTAGACTTATGCAGTTATATGACAAGGATCTGTTGTCTGTACAGGAGGTTCGGGAGCTGGTAGCAAAAGCAAAGGCTGCGCAGTTCGAACTGAGTGAGAAGAGCCAGGAAGAGGTTGACCGCATTGTAAAAGCAATTGCAGAGGCCGGCGTAAGAAACGCAGCAAGACTCGGAGCAATGGCTCATGAGGAAACCGGATTCGGAACAGCAGAAGATAAGACGATTAAAAATATTTTTGCCAGTGATGGCGTGTACCAGTATATTAAGGACATGAAGACCGTGGGAGAGCTGGAGCGTGACGAGGAGCGCAGACTTCGGATCATTGCTGTTCCTGTTGGCGTGATCGCAGGCCTGATCCCGTCTACAAATCCCACCTCGACCGCATTTTATAAGTCCGAGATTTCGGTCAAGGCAGGAAATGCGATCATCTTCTCCCCTCACCCCAATGCAAGAAACTGCATTCTGGAGGCGGTTAAGGTAATCCGTCAGGCAATTGCAGAGGCAGGAGGAAACGAGGATCTGGTATCCTGCATTACGATTCCGACCATTCAGGCAACAGACAACCTGATGAAGCATCCTGATGTGGCGCTGATTCTGGCAACCGGCGGTTCTGCCATGGTACGTGCTGCTTATTCTTCCGGCACACCGGCAATCGGCGTAGGACCCGGAAACGGCCCTGCCTATATTGAAAGGACCGCAGATGTGCCGCTGGCTGTAAAGAGGATCATGGATTCCAAGACCTTTGACAACGGTACGATCTGTGCTTCTGAGCAGTCGGTCGTTTGCGATGATGATATGGAGGAGACCGTCCGCAAAGAGATGGAGCGCCAGGGAGCCTATTTCCTGACACCGGAGCAGGTAAAGAAGCTTGGAAACTTTATCCTCCGTGCAAATGGAACCATGAACCCTATGATCGTCGGACGTTCCGCACAGGCAATCGCAGATCTGGCAGGCATTGAGATTCCGGCAGGTACAAAGGTTCTGGTGGTCAGGGAGACCGGAGTAGGAAGAGGACATCCGTACTCCAACGAGAAGCTGGCACCGATTCTGGCATTCTACACCGCACCTTCTTATGTGGAAATCTGTAAGCTGAGTCAGGAAATCCTGCATTATGAGGGCGCAGGCCATACCTTCTCCTTGCATACCAGGGATGAGAAGATGGTTGATTATTTCGCAAGAAGGATCCCCGCCTCCAGAATTATGGTAAATACCCCCAGTGCACTGGGTGGCATCGGTGCAACCACTGGAATGCAGCCGGCGCTGACTTTGGGATGCGGTGCAGTCGGCGGAAGTGCCACATCTGAGAATGTGGGACCGAAGCAGCTGATGAACTTTCGTTATGTGGCAGAGGGACAGTGTGAGCTGGCAGATATTAAGAAGAAGCTTCCGGACTGCTCCGAGGGAATCTGCAAGGCAGGCACAAAGCTCGGCGATATTGATGTGGATGCAGTGGTGAAGGAGATCATCAAGCGAATTCAGAGTGCATAATTTCCGGACGGAACGGGCGGTTCTCTGAAAAATATGAGGAACAAATCCAGAAATAAAAATCAGAAATCAAAGTAAGGAGGAAACAGATATGGCAGCACAGCAGGCACTTGGAATGATCGAAACAAAAGGACTTGTTGCTTCCATCGAGGCAGCAGATGCAATGGTAAAGGCAGCAAACGTAACGCTGATCGGGAAGGAGCACGTAGGAGGCGGACTTGTAACCGTTATGGTAAGAGGAGACGTAGGTGCGGTAAAGGCAGCAACCGATGCAGGCGCAGCGGCAGCAGAGCGCGAAGGTGAGCTGATATCCATTCATGTGATCCCCAGACCTCATGAGGAGGTTGAGGCGATCCTGCCTTCTCTGAACAGAGAATAAGAATCGACAGGGATTCGTGAAAACGGATTTTGTGAAAACAGATGCGGATAAAACGGGTACGATAAGAAACCAGACCGAAACTGTAAGAATTATTAAGGAGGAAACAGATATGGCAGCACAGCAGGCACTTGGAATGATCGAAACAAAAGGACTTGTTGCTTCCATCGAGG
>CAKRJM010000247.1 GCA_934351765.1 uncultured Lachnospiraceae bacterium
GAGAAGCACTACTTGGAAAGCAGGAGAAAAAGCGTTTAAGAGAGCAGGAAAAAGAACAGATCTGGCAGAAATTTTTGTATGACTACAAAGAAACTGCCATAGAGACGGCAGCAGAACTGCTGAGAACGATTGTCAAGGACCGTGAAAATCAGGAGCTTGCCAGATGGAATGAATTGCTGCGGCTCGGAGCGGAGATCTATAATCATCTGCCTTATCATCAGGATCATAAGCTGTATCTGGCTGTATTTGCAGCTGTGCTGACCGGGAATCCGCATGTCTTTGATAATGGAACTGCGGAGGGGAATTATCTGTATCAGATCATAGAGCTGGATCTGAAAATCAGAGGAATTACCATCGAGTCATCGGAAATGTTTCCGGCTTACAAACGCCAGAAAAGCTATCTGACGGCGGGGATCATGCTGGATGACATTTCAAATTATACGATGCTGTATCAGGTGCAGGCAGTCAAAAAAGATGGAACGCTCCATAAAGGTATGGAGGGATTTGCGGAAGAACAGCAGATTGTACAGATTCCGCTTGCGGTGATTACGGAGTGGGAGAGGATTCAATGTCCGCAGGGAGAGATCTATATTGTGGAAAATCCGTCTGTTTTTGCTGTACTGTGCGGGAAAGAGAAAAAAGACAGCACGCAAAGAGCCTATATGTGCATGAATGGACAGCCGAGACTTGCGGGACTGATGGTGCTGGATCTTCTTGCAAAATCTGGGATCAAGGTGTATTATGCGGGAGATCTTGATCCGGAAGGAATATTGATCGCACAGAAATTATCACAGTATTATAAAGGCGAATTTCATTATTGGCATATGGAAGCCTCGGATTATGAGAAGTGCAGGTCTGAGGAAGCCATATCGTTGAAGCGGATGAAGATACTGGAGCGGATCACAGATGAAGAACTGAGACCGGTGGCGGAAATGATCAGAAAATACAGGACTGCCGGATATCAGGAAATGCTGGTGGAGGATATGAAGGGAAAACGGAAGTCTGTTTTTCCTCATTGATTTTTCCCTGTATTCTGCTATAATAGACACAGCAGTTTGAATCACGGACTAAACCTCGGAAAGGTCTGTACAACAGGCTTTTCCGGGGGTTCTTTTGTGTTTGGAGGAGAGTCGGCGGAGGCCGGGAATTGTCGGAGATGTTAAGAAAACAGGTGGAAATCATGAAGATATCGGGAAAAAACTTGTCATTTTCGAAACGGTGTGTAAAATAGAGGTTATGAGAAAAGAAGAAATGAGAAGCAAACTGAAAACGGTAAGTCTAAAGACCTGGCTGGAGATTCTTCTGCCGCCGGCCTTTACGTTTCTGGTAAATTCTTTGGTATACTGGGGAGCGCCGCTTCTTCAGACGGGGATTCCGGTTCATAATCTGTCCGGCAGACTGGATGAGCTGGTACCGTTTCTGCCGCCGTTCATCATCGTATATTTTGGCTGCTATGTTTTCTGGGTGGTCAATTACCTGATCATCGCGGCGCAGGAAAAGGAGCATCGCTACCGGTTTTTTACAGCAGATCTGTATTCGCGCCTGATCTGTTTTGTCTGCTTTGTGCTGATCCCAACGACAAATACCAGGCCGGAGCTTTCGGGAAGCGGATTTTGGGTTGAAGCAGTCCGGTTTCTGTACCGGGTGGATAAGCCGGTCAATCTGTTTCCGTCGATCCACTGTATGGCAAGCTGGTTCTGCTGTATCGGGCTTCGCGGAAGAACGGGAGTCCCGAAATGGTATAAAATGGTTTCCGTGGTGATTACCGTTCTGGTATTTATATCAACGCTGGCGCTGCGCCAGCATGTGCTGATCGATGTGATCGGCGGCGTGCTCACGGCGGAGCTTACCTGGTTTGTCAGCAGACATACCGGAGGTTATCTTATATATGAAAGAGTTGTGGAATCTTTGGCGGGAAAGATGAGCAGACTGTTCGGAAAGAGGAAGCATGGGAAATAAGAAAAAAATGATTTTTAATGTGGTCTTTCTGATCCTGGTATTTGCGGCAACGCTGTACGGCGTCTTTCGCGGCGAGGATCTGAAAGAGACCATCGAGGTGTTAAAAACGGTAAATCTGGTGTGGCTGATCCCCGGAGTGATCGGAGTGATGATCTTTATCTGGGGCGAGTCCATTATTATTCATTATATGATGCGGACCCTGGGAATCCGGCTGAAAAAGTGGACCTGCTTTCTGTTTTCGTCCATCGGTTTTTTCTTCAGCTGTATTACACCG
>CAKRJM010000248.1 GCA_934351765.1 uncultured Lachnospiraceae bacterium
CCGGGTCGTAACACCCACTCGTCCGGTATCCGCTCCCACCTTTAACGGCGGAGCAACCTATAAAACACCTGAAAACAAAGAAATTAAAATCCCTGATTTCCTCACAAGACGAAATTAAACGCGAAGGCTTTGAGTAAAGCGAACGCATAAAAAACGAAAAGGCATCCTCAGAGACAAATTTATTTGTCGAAGAGTATGCCTTTTCGTTTTCTGTGCATTTTACGACGCATTGACTCCGAGGCGAGGTGTTTTCGAGCCCGGAGGAAAGCGCACAGAGTGCTGTCCGCGTGTGGACTGGCGAAGCCAGGACACTATGCGTTCGATATAACGGATGACCTGTGGCATGTTTACTTGCCTGAAGCCGGATCTTTTGAATTTGAGCGGGCTGTGGATGATTCAGACCCGCCGCCACAGCACAGCTTAACCTTTCTATTTCTTTATTTCATGTCGAAAATTCCACCATCTTCCTTTTTTCTGGTCTTTTTCTGTCTGATCTTCCATGGAAATGAAAAATCCTGCCTGTTTACGGCTGAATCGGTCAATGAAAAGTCCATAACAGCCCTGTCCTTTCGGCAGATTCTGCAGAGCGAATTTTTTATAATAAGTCCGTGAAAATCAAATTATACATAGATGTGTTGTTTGCGGTAAACGCCTGGGCAGATCTTGGACTTCTGATTCTGACGGCATGGATCATGGGAGTAACGGCGGCGAGGCACCGATTACTTCTGGCAGCGTGCTTCGGAGGGATCTGGAGTAGTGTGATCCCGTTTTTGGAGCTTTCCGGAGTATGGCGAGTCCTCCTTACCGTGGGAATCGCAGGCCCGCTGCTGTGCCGGATTGCCTTTGGACAAAGGAGCAGACGATTCCTTGCAAAGGCTGTGATAAGTCTGTTTCTGTCATCGATCTTTTTAGGCGGAGCTTTCACGCTGGTACGGTTTCATACCGGGATCGGATATATGGCAGAACGATTTTTTCATGAAACGGACGGAGCGGCGGATCTGCTTTTGTTTGGTGCTCTGACGGCTTTTGCGGTCCTTCTTGGAAAATCGGCAATTTCTTTTTTTCTTGCACAGAGAGAGGAAATGCAGAAGCTGGTTCTAGTACGGGTACAGAGGAAAGAACGGGAAGTTACGGTTCGGGCACTTTGGGATACCGGAAATCTTTTGACGGACCCGGCGACGGGGCTGGCAGTGTCCGTAGGGGAACGGGAGGCATTCATTTCGTTGTTTTCCGAATCGGACGGTGTTCTGCTGATCCCTTACCGGACCGTTGGGGGGAACGGGCTTCTGGAGGGACGGATTGCAGATCAGCTGGTGTTTCTTACAGAGGAGGGGACGGTACTTGGCAGAAAGCCGGGGCCGGTGCTGATCGGATTAAAAGAGGGAGCACTGACATCGGATGGCAGCTTTCAGCTGATCCTGCCGGGCAGTTTTACCGAAATGGCAGCATGGAAAGGAAAGAGGAGGAAGAAACATGGTCATCAGGGTTGCAGTTCCAAGCAGATTTCAGTTAAAAATTATTTCCAGCATGAGGAGTATTCTGTTTGCCCGAAAAAATGAGGTACATTATATCGGCGGGAGCGAGGTGCTTCCGGCACCACTGGCTTCGGAGGAGGAAGCGCAGATGATCGCCCGGCTGGGAACGGCGGAGGAGAAAGAAGCAAAGGCAGCACTGATCGAACATAACCTGCGGCTGGTGGTTTATATTGCAAAACGGTTTGATAATACGGGAGTCGGTGTGGAGGATCTGATTTCCATCGGAACCATCGGTCTGATTAAGGCCATCAATACCTTTAACAGCGGGAAGAATATCAAGCTTGCAACCTATGCCTCCCGTTGTATTGAAAATGAGATCTTAATGTATCTGCGGCGGAACAGCAAGACCAGACTGGAGGTGTCCATTGATGAGCCGCTCAATGTGGACTGGGACGGAAATGAGCTTTTGCTGTCGGATATTCTTGGAACGGAAGAGGATGTGATCTCCCGCGGGATTGAAGATGAAGTGGAAAAATCGCTGCTCCGCCTTGCTATCGCAAAACTGTCGAGACGGGAACAGAGGATCGTGGCACTGCGCTACGGGCTGGGACGAACTGATGGAAATGAGATGACGCAGAAGGAGGTAGCAGATCTTATGGGGATTTCCCAATCCTATATTTCCAGGCTGGAAAAGAAGATCATTCATCAGTTAAAAAAAGAAATTGTACAATTTCAATAGTTGT
>CAKRJM010000249.1 GCA_934351765.1 uncultured Lachnospiraceae bacterium
AATGATCGCATCCATGCTGAAGCTTCCCATATCAGAGCTTCTTCTGCTGCCTGCGGCAGTTCCGTCGTTTTTTTCAGTCCTGGTTATGATGGAACCGGCAAAACGGAAAAGAAGGATCCTGCTGGTGGGATACGGATGCCTGCTTCTTTTGGCAGCCATACTTCTGCCATTCTGGAAAAGTGGGATCAATACGCTTCTGAACCATGCGGTTGATACGGTAGGAGCCAGGTTTCCCTATGAATTTCCGGTATTTGAAACCGGGGAGAACGCAGCAGTTATGGCGCAGGTCGTCTGGATCTGGCTGATCTGCTGCGCTTCGGCTCCGGCAGCCCTGTTGATCCGGAAAGGCAACCGGTATTTTCTGGTGCTTCTGGTCGTTGGAATTCTGGGAATCCAGACCATTACGGGGATGACACCGTCCCTGTTCTGGAACGCAGTCTTCTTAACAGCATCGCTGGCTGTCTGGCTCAGAGGGCATGGCGAGCGGCTGGAGGATGGAATGAGACGGCTTGTACTTCCGGCGCTTCTGGCAGTTCTGGTTCTGGCTGGTGTGATACTGTTCGGACTGCTCCAGATGATCTGTCCTGTCCGGACGTATCAGAAAAACGAAACCGTGACAGCGCTTCGGGATTCTCTGGGAAAAGCCGTTCATGAGGCACGTTACGGGTCTGATCCGGTACTGCCGGAGGGACAGCTTTCGGGACTCGCCTCCTTTCAGCCGGACGGAGAGGATTATTTAAGCGTAACCATGACAAATCCCCAGTCCTATTACCTCCGCGGCTTTACGGGAAGTAACTATACCGGGACGTCCTGGAAGGAAGCGGATCCGGAAAACAGCTGGAAGGGCCGGGATCTGTTTTACTGGCTTCATAAAGCCGATTTTTACGGACAGACGGAGCTTGCCAGTGCAGCTCTCCTGGATCCGGAAACGGAGAATCACTCGGCCTGCAGCCATTACCTGTATGCGCCGTATGAGCTGATCGGAGGCACATTTCTGTCCGGGCAGAGGCTGGGCGAGGAGGGGATAAAAACAACCGGGATTTCCGGGGAACGGACGTATTCCTATGAAGCGGTATCCGGCCAGGTTTCCAGGTATCTGCGTCTTACGGCAGCACTGGCGGATCCGTCGTCATTCACGGCGGCAGAGACTGCTTATGCGGAGCAGGAATCCTATTATAATGCCTATGTCTATGAAACCTGTCTGGAACTGCCGGAAAACCTCAGGGCGCAGATCGGAAATCTTCTCGGTGCGTATGAGACTCCGGAGGGCGGGAAGCATGCCGATTACACGGAGGCAAAAGAAGAAATCCTTTATGCACTTCAGTCCGGCTGTACCTATTCCGAGATCCTGGAACAGCCATGGAAGGGAACCGATTTCATCGAAGACTTCCTTTCGGATACAAAAACCGGTTATTCCGTCCATTATGCCAGTGCGGCAGTGATGATGTTCCGGTATTACGGGATCCCCGCGCGGTATGTGGAGGGCTGTCTGATCACGCCGGAGGATGCACGTTCCATGAAAGCAGGAGAACGGTATGATCTGGATGACAGTCATGCACATGCCTGGGCAGAGTATTACCAGGATGGGGTCGGATGGCTTCCCTTTGAGGTGACACCGGCCTATATGAATGTGATGGAGCAGACACAGGATTATCAGGACATTTCCGGCATGGTGCCGGAGGGCAGCCAGGTAGAGGAGGATCAGCAGGAGGAAACGCCGCAGGATTCCGCGGCACAGGAGACGCCGGGCTTTGACTGGCTGCTTCTGATCGAGATCCTGTTACTTGTGCTCCTGGTTCTTGTAATGCTTCTGATCCTCGGCTTTTTTGTCTGGATCATCTGGAAGCGGCAGGAGAGCCGGAAAGAAATCCGGCTGTTTGCGCATGAGGACTGTGCCCTGGCGGTGCGCCATATTTTTAATTATGTCATGAACATTCTGGCGGTTTCCGGACTTCCGGATGAGCATGTTTCTTTGTATGATTACCGGAAACAGGTGGAAAAGCTGTTCGGAGCGGAGACGGCAGCACAGTATGAGGAAAGCGTTGCACTGCGGCAGAAGGCTGTGTACAGCGGTGGGACCTCCGATGAGCAGGACCGGAAGATTCTTCTGCGCTTCAAGGATCAGCTCTGGAGGCAGGTGTATGAGAATGGAACCAGACTGCAGAAGCTTCGATTAACCTATATTTATTTCCTGTAATACGGCGGACGGTGCAGAAA
>CAKRJM010000250.1 GCA_934351765.1 uncultured Lachnospiraceae bacterium
TCAGGGCAGAAGCACACAGAGTTTGAACACTCTGATTATGATAAGATCAAGAAGGTTTATTCCATCTGGATCTGTATGAATGCACCTGAAAACGGGATTGCGAACTATCAGATCGTGCGGAAAAATCATCTTGGGGAGAAGTAGGTCAGCCGCCAGGCTTATGACAAGCTTGCTGTTGTAGTGGTGGGGCTGAAGCCGGGAAGAGAGACCGATCATCGTCTGGTGCAGGTGCTGAACACGCTGTTTTCAGAGAGTATGAGTCTTTCAGAAAAGGAAGAACGGCTAAAAGCGTGTGATGTGATCCTCACCGAAGAAGCGAGAAAGGAGGCGGGCAGTATGTGTAACCTTGGAGAAGGAATCTGGGAGCGCGGCGTGGAGGCCGGAATCCAGCAGGGAATTCAGACCGGGATCCAGCAAGGACAAACGCAGATCATCGTTCAGTTGATTCAGAATGGAACGATTTCGGTAGAAGCTGGTGCGGAAATGCTGAAAAAGAGTCGGGAGGAAATGAAGCAGATCTGCGAAGAAGCCGGATGTACGTTAAACAACGGTTCCTGAGACAAAGGAATAAAGCCTGAAAAATAGCATAACGGCACATAACAGAAACAAAAAACAAAGCAGGAAATGATGAATGAGTTGCATTTTTCGCGGATCCACTGCCCAGGCCAGACGGAGGCAATTAGAGTATGTACCGGTTGGCTGGCCTGGGTGGAGCTGCGAAAGGTAATCTTCGGAGCCGCAATATGCCGCTCGGCGTGATGTGATTCTGTATGAAAGAAAGTGTCAGCGTTTATCTGACAGCAATAATAGACAGCAATAATATTCAGAAATCGGTTGAGATTTCCGACCGGATATAGTATACTTTTTGTAAGAAACCGATCGTGATTTCTTTTCTTTTTATCGAAGACTACTATTGCAATAGTATAAATTGTTTCACACAATTAAGACGATTTGAAGCAGGGATGGAGAGACGCAGTGAAAAGGATCGGACATGGAAGGCAATGGAAAATTTTTTTCCTGGTTTTTGGAATTCTCCTGGGACTTGGCGGATGCAAAAAAGAAACCGCGGAAACGGTGGCTGATGATTCCGTAAGCCTGATGGACTGGTGTTATACATCGGAGGGACTGCTGTACCAGAGAGCAAAAGGCGGAGCAGATGGGATCGGCAGAGTCGAATATTATGATTATGAGACAGGAGCATATCTGCCGTTATGTGCAAAGGCAAACTGCCTCCATCAGGACGAGGAATGTATGGCTGTTTATCTGGGGCAGAATGCAGAGCAGATCGGACGATGCGGAGGGAACTGGTACTACCATGTGACGGAGGCAGATGGGACAGGAAGCTTCCGGCGCTGCGAGCTGGACGGATCCGGCGAGGTGACGGTTGGAGCATTCCCGCATCGGCTTGGATGGAAAGCAGTTTATGAAGCGAACAGCTGTATTACACTGACCTGGGATCTTGTGCTGGATGAAACAAAAAATGAAGTTATATATCGAAGCGGGATCTATCGGATCAATCTGGAAAACGGAAAGGCGGAGCCTTTGCTTCCGGAGACAGAGAGTGATGATATGGCCTATGAGCTGTACGGGATATATGGAAAGCTGCTTGTTTACGGAGAAAAGGAGCAGTTTGGGTATCGGGCCGGTGTGTATCATCTGGACACGGGTGAAACAGACGGGCTGTTTCAGGGACAGGAGGTACTGGCAGGGAATCTGAAAAATATGGATGGAAGCCGGCTGCTTTGTGCAGTCCGTGAAAATGGATCATATACAGTGAAACTGATCGACATGGATTCCATGGAGGAAAAAACCGTCATGGAGGGACTGAGCGCCGGGCCGGTATTCTGTGCGGACGGCGGGGAGCTGCTTATGAGTATGCCGGAAGAGACGAAAGCAGAAGCCTCGTGGAGCATTTACCGGATTCAGGAAGACGGAGCCTGTGAGAAAATCCGGATGGAAACCGGGGACAGTGCAGTGATTCCGATTGCTGTGACAGAGAAACAGGTGGTGGGACGGCCATGCAATGACGAGGCACAGGCACTGGCGGTTATGCCGCGGGAGGAATTTCTGAAAGGAAGCGGAAGCTGGGAAGAACGGAAGGCAGAGTGACAGCACTATGAAGTTGAAGAAACTATATGTTCTGGACGAAAAATAT
>CAKRJM010000251.1 GCA_934351765.1 uncultured Lachnospiraceae bacterium
GAATGTCGATGAGATCATTACCGTAGATGATTCCGAGCTGATCGTGGCATTCCTGGATCTGGTAGAGAATCATAAGATGGTGGCGGAGAATTCCGGACTTTTGACCATTGCGGCTTTAAAGCATTTAGGTGTCAAGAACAAGAAGGTGGTTTCCATCATCAGCGGCGGAAATATGGATGTGATCACCATGTCATCTGTAGTACAGCATGGCCTGATCCAGAGAGACCGGATCTTTACGGTTTCTGTTCTGCTTCCCGACAAGCCGGGTGCTCTGGTCCATGTATCTCAGGTTATTGCCGACCTGCAGGGCAATGTGATCAAGCTGGAGCATAATCAGTTTGTAAGCATTAACCGAAACGATGCCGTAGAGCTTCGGATCACCATGGAAGCCTTCGGTACGGAGCATAAAAACCAGATTGTTTCGGCACTGGAATCCCATGGTTACCGTCCCAAGCTGGTGAAAAACAAGGGAATTTACCAGGGTGCATAACCTGCGGTCTGCCGCATAAATCTGAAATAAATCCGTAACAGAAAAGAAAGGGTTTCGTCATTGACTTTTTACGCCGGGAACGTTATAATCCCCGTAAAAGAAAGGGAGTAGCTGACATCGGAAGATGTTCTATCCTGCGTCATGACGGTGTAAACACCCGCAGATAGTTTACAGCAAGACTTTTATTGCAGTCCAAGCAGGACTGTAATAAAAGTCTTTTTTGGTTCATAGGAAAATTTCCTGTGAACCAAAACGCTTCGCGGGGATCGTACAGCGGCGGACAAGGAAGTTGTCGCAGGAGGTCTACGTTCCGCTTCGGTCGTTGCTAAACGAGCGTCACTGGCGCTCAGCAACGCCGCAGGCGCCAGAATGTGCCGAGGCACATTCTTTAACTAAAATGTTCAGAGTCAGGCAGAGTTTTGCCGGACGGCTATTCCCACCATATGACCAAAGGAGGGCAAATGATGAAAAAGTTTTTTAAGGATCACGGAAAGAAAGCAGGCTGGATTATTCTGGCAGCAATCGTCCTGGCGATTCTGGCCAGGGGAGCCATCTACACCATCAACGAGCAGGAACAGGCGGTAGTGACCACCTTTGGGGTGGCAAAAGCCGTTACGGAGCCGGGGCTTCATGTAAAGATCCCCTTTGTCCAGAAGGTGAAAAAGGTTGATACCACGATCCGGGGCTTTGCCGTGGGCTTCGATCAGACGGGACAGGCGCTGGAGCAGGAAGCGGTGATGATCACCTCAGATTTTAATTTTGTAGACATTGATTTTTATGTGGAGTATCGGGTATCCGATCCGGTGAAGGCCGTGTTCGCCACCAGAGATCCGGAGTTGGTCCTCAGAAATCTGGCTCAGAGCTGTATCCGTACTGTGGTAAGCAATTATGATGTGGACAGCGTTCTGACTACCGGAAAAAATGAGATCCAGTCCAAGATAAAGGAAATGCTTCTGGCACAGCTGGAAGAACAGGACATCGGAATCCAGCTGGTGAACCTGACGATCCAGGATTCGGAGCCGCCGACCATGGAGGTACTGGAAGCCTTTAAGGATGTGGAAACGGCGAAGCAGGGAAAAGAAACCTCCATCAACAACGCAAACAAATATCGGAATGAAAAGCTTCCCAAGGCGGAGGCCGATGCAGACCAGATCCTTCAGGAAGCAGAATCCACCAAGACGCGGCGGATCAACGAGGCGTATGCCGATGTGGCTATGTTCAACGCCCGGTATGAGGAATATGTGAAGAACCCGCTGATCACCAAGCGGCGGATGTTCTATGAAACCATGGAGGAGGTGCTTCCGAATCTGAAGGTCATCATCGACGGAACGGACAGCACCACGACCATGCTGATGGATCAGCTGACTGAAAACGCCGGTGCAGCGGCAGCCGGAGCCCAGGCGGAGACCGGCGGAGCGGCAGGCAGTGCCGGGAATCCGTAACAGCAGGGATAGGAACGGAGCCGGTAGGCTTATGATTGGAATCCAAGACGGAAAATTCTGATAAATGCAGGAGGAACGGAATATGAAGAAAAAAGTATGGGGCGTATTTGGCGGTATCGCAGTGATCATTCTTGCAGCGACTTCCATGGTTGTCACAAAGGAAAACGAATACAGTCTGATCCGGAGGTTCGGAAAA
>CAKRJM010000252.1 GCA_934351765.1 uncultured Lachnospiraceae bacterium
CCCGCTCCGTCCAGATGGATCTCCCGGGCGTACAGCTGGTATTTTCCGTCCCGCTCATAGACGCTTACGCTTCCCAGGACGATCACCTGCTGCCCTTCCTGCATACGAAAAGAAAGCCCCGACCTGGATCCCGCAAACATCACGCAGGCAATTGTACCGGACTCATCTTTTAACGAAAAATAAATATGACCGGAGGGGTGGTACTTACAGTTGGACACCTCTCCTTTTACATAAATACGACCTAACATATAGTCCTGGGCAAACATGTTCTTGATGTAAGAATTGACCTGCCGGACCGTATAGACATTTTTACTTAACAAACTTTGAAAGCACCCCGTTCACAAAGGAAGGTCCGTCCTCACCGCTGAATTTATGCGCCAGCTTCACCGCCTCGTTGATCGCCACGCCGGAGGGGATATCGTCATCCCACAAGATCTCATAGACCGCCAGCCGAAGCAGTGTCAGATCCACCTTGTTCATGCGGTTGGTTTTCCATCCGGTGGTTTTCTCGTTCAACAGCTGATCAATCTCCGGGATCTTTTCCATGATCGCCCGGCACTTGGTGCGGATATACTCCAGATCCGACTCTTCCTCTTCTCCAAGCTCCTCAAAATACAGACGCATATGCTCCGGAATATCCTCTGCATCGTTAAATTCTATTTGAAACAACATTTTAAAAATATGTTCTCTAAGTTTTGATCTGACCATAATGGCTCCTTTTATTACTTTCTTATCCCATCCTTTTTGAGATCCTCAAAGCGCGAAAGCACTCTTTTCTATCGCAAAATAGAGGATGTCACAGGACACCCTCTATTATACTACACTCTGTCTGTCTTTTGCAATGAAAAGCTTATGCTTCTCCCTCCATCACAACACCTGCTATCTTGATGTTTACATCTGCCACTTCCAGACCTGTCATATTTTCTACGGCACTCTTTACCTTTTCCTGTACCTTCTTGGAAACCTCTACAATACTGTAGTCTGATTTTATATTCAACGCAAGAGATACTGTCACGATGCCTTCCAGGACGTCCACTTTTACGCCTTTGGAAAGGTTTTTCATGCCGAGCATGCTGATCAGCTCATTCTTGATGTTTCCTGCCATAGACGCCACGCCTTCTACTTCTGTAGCGGCCAGGGCAGCGATGATGGCAACTACCTCATCCGCGATCTTTACTTCGCCGATATTGGGATCGTTCTGTATCGTATACGTACTTCTCTCGTCTTTCGCCATGTCATAAACCTCCTGTTGGTTTTCTCTTTGTTCTATTATAGCAAATCCAGTTTTAATTGCAACGCTTAATTTTCCCGTCCAAACTCCGCCAGCATCAGTCCTTCGTTCCGCTCCTGCGTCATCCGAATGCTCCACTCATGAACAAACAAAAGCAGCGGACGGTCTTTGAGATCCTTGATCTTTTTCATGTCAGAAGTACCGGAGATCTTGCTCATATCCACGTCCTCGTTCTCGATCCAGCGGATATACTCATAAGGCAGGTTTTCCATGCGGATCTCCACGTTGTACTCATTGTTCAGGCGATATTTCAGCACATCAAACTGCAACACGCCGACCACGCCGACGATGATCTCTTCCATACCGGTGTTGTATTCCTGGAAGATCTGGATCGCACCCTCCTGGGCGATCTGACTGATTCCTTTGATAAACTGTTTCCGCTTCATGGTATCCACCTGGCGCACCCGGGCGAAATGCTCCGGCGCAAAGGTGGGGATTCCTTCGTAGCAGAACCGTTCCTTGGCTGCTGTCAGCGTATCTCCGATGGAAAAAATGCCCGGGTCAAACACGCCGATGATGTCGCCGCCATAGGCTTTGTCGATGATCTTCCGCTCGCTGGCCATCAGCTGCTGGGGCTGAGAAAGACGTACTTCCTTTTTCCCCTGCATGTGATACACGTTCATTCCCGCCTGAAACTCTCCGGAACAGATCCGCATAAACGCGATACGGTCCCTGTGAGCCTTGTTCATATTGGCCTGGATCTTAAAGACAAAGGCCGAAAATTCCGGTTCCTTCATGGGATCGATCTCGCCCTTGTCCGACATTCTGGGCAGCGGAGACGTGGTCATTTCCAGGAAATGCTGCAAAAAGGTCTCCACACCGAAGTT
>CAKRJM010000253.1 GCA_934351765.1 uncultured Lachnospiraceae bacterium
TGATCAATTCGGGTATGGCACCCTTGAAGCCTTATTTTACGGGACAGGAGATTCCGCCGAGACGACGGGTTACCACTTGTCAGAAATGTATCCGGACCGGCGATATTGAAAATGTTGGAAAGACTGCCCGTCACGGTACCTTTTTTGAAATGCTCGGGAACTTTTCCTTTGGCGATTATTTTAAGCATGAAGCCATTGCCTGGTCCTGGGAATTTTTAACCAAGGTAGTCGGACTGCCGGAGGACCGGCTGTATCCGTCCATTTACCAGGATGATGACGAGGCGTTTGAGATCTGGAATAAAGAGATCGGAATTGCTCCGGAGAGGATCTTCCGCTTCGGCAAGGAAGATAACTTCTGGGAGCATGGTGCAGGTCCTTGCGGTCCGTGTTCCGAGATCTACTATGATCGCGGTGAAAAATACGGCTGCGGAAAACCCGGCTGTACCGTAGGCTGTGACTGCGACCGATATATGGAAGTATGGAACAACGTATTCAGCCAGTTTAACAATGACGGTCATAATAACTATACCCCTCTGGTTCAGAAGAACATTGATACCGGTATGGGACTGGAGCGTCTGGCGGTGATCGTCCAGGATGTGGATTCTATCTTTGCGGTAGATACCATTAAGGCACTTCTCGATGAGGTGGCAAAGCTGGCGGGAGTTGCGTATCAGCAGGATGAGACAAAGGATGTTTCTCTTCGTCTGATCACCGACCATATCCGTTCCTGCACCTTTATGATCTCCGACGGCATCATGCCCTCCAATGAGGGAAGAGGCTATGTGCTCCGAAGACTGCTGCGCCGTGCGGCACGCCATGGAAGACTCCTCGGAATCGAAGGAAAGTTTATGGCGAAGCTGGCAGAGACGGTGATCACGCTTTCCAAGGACGGCTATCCGGAGCTGGATGAGAAGAAGGATATGATCTTCAAGGTCCTCAGCGAGGAAGAAGATAAATTCAATAAGACGATCGATCAGGGCTTAAACATTCTTTCCGATCTGGAAGAAAAGCTCAATGCCGAGGGCAGCAAGATCCTGTCCGGCGAGGATGCGTTCCGTTTATATGATACCTACGGATTCCCGTTGGATCTGACGAAGGAGATCCTGGAGGAGAAGGGCTTTACCGTTGACGAGGATGGTTTTAAAAAGGCCATGGATGTTCAGCGTGAAAAGGCAAGAAGCTCCAGAAAGAAGAGCAATTACATGGGCCGCGATGACATTTATCAGTCTCTGGATGCATCCCTGACCACAAAGTTTACCGGCTATGACTGTCTGGAGGACAGCGGAAGGGCAACAGCCCTTACCACTGCCGACGAGATTGTGGAAGCGCTGAGCGATGGCCTGGAGGGCACCATCATTACGGATGTGACGCCGTTCTATGCAACCATGGGCGGCCAGAAGGCTGATACCGGCGCGATCATCGGACCTCATGGTGAATTTGCCGTAGAGGATGTTATTCATCTCCAGGGAGGAAAGATCGGTCATGTAGGCAGGGTGACGAAGGGCATGTTCCAGGTGGGCGATGCCGTTTCCCTGAAGGTAGATGCGGAGAACCGTGTCGAGACCTGCAAGAATCACAGTGCAACCCACCTGCTCCAGAAGGCACTGCGTCTGGTACTGGGAAGCCATGTGGAACAGGCTGGTTCGTTTGTATCGGCAGACCGTCTGCGTTTTGACTTTACGCATTTCTCCTCCATGACACCGGAGGAAATTCAGAAGGTTGAGGATCTGGTCAATGAGCAGATCGCAGCGGCTGTTCCGGTAAAGACGGATGTTATGAGCATTGATGAGGCGAAAAAAGCGGGAGCCATGGCGCTGTTCGGTGAAAAGTATGGCGATACGGTCCGTGTGGTTTCCATGGGAGACTTCTCCAAGGAACTGTGCGGCGGTACTCATGTCGCAAATACGGCATCTATTTCGTCCTTTAAGATCATCTCCGAGGCAGGAATCGCAGCCGGTGTACGCCGGATCGAGGCACTGACCGGAAAGGGCGTATTCCGTTATTATAAGAGTCTGGAGGAAGAGCTTCATGCGGCCGCAAGGGCAGCAAAGACCGAGGTTTCCGGTCTGGTTGGAAAGATCGAAGCACTCCAGGAGGAAATAAAGG
>CAKRJM010000254.1 GCA_934351765.1 uncultured Lachnospiraceae bacterium
GAGATTAACAAGGCAATTAAAGAAATGGAAGCGATGATCGCAGAGCACCGCTTTGAACTGCCGCCGTTCTGTCACTGGACGCCGGAGGACTGGCAGGCCAAGAGTCATGAATATGATGAGATCCGCGATAATATGCTGGGCTGGGATATCACCGACTATGGCGAGGGGCATTTTGAGACGCTGGGATTTTCCCTGGTGACGATCCGCAATGGAAATCAGAAGATGAAGGACAAGTATTCCAAGGTGTATGCGGAAAAGCTTCTGATGGTCAAGGAGGGGCAGTATGCGCCGATGCACTTCCACTGGAACAAAATGGAGGACATCATTAACCGGGGCGGCGGAAATCTTCTGATTCGGGTCTATATGGCAGATAAGGAGGATGACGGGAAGTTTTCTGATGAGGCAGTTACCGTTCATACGGACGGACGGGAGTATCAGGTCCCGGCGGGCACGCAGGTATGCTTAAAGCCTGGTGAGAGTATTACGATCTATCCGTATATGTACCATGATTTCAACGTAGAGGCCGGGACAGGAACGGTTCTGATCGGTGAAGTATCCATGTGCAATGATGACAATACGGATAACCGGTTTTATGAAAAGCTGGGACGTTTCCCTGCCATTGAGGAGGATGAAGCGCCGTACCGGCTCTTATGCAACGAATATCCTGCGGCAAAATAGACGGATCGGAAAATCTGAAGAAATTATAAAAAGGAACTAAAAACTTTTTCACTATGCTGTTTTAAAGTCTGAGGCGGTTGACAAGCTAGGCGTCACCTGTTATACTAATAGCTGTTGTAACAAATCTGTAATAATTCACTTGAAAATGTAACAGGAAAAGTCTGGAGGAAGTTCATGAAGAGAACTAGAACATTGATCGTGATCGGATGTGCATGTGTGGCGATGATGATGAGCACGACAGCTTTTGCCATGCCGGGAGCGACCAGTCTGGTGACCGTAGAGCCGAAAACAGCGGCTTCTCAGGATCAGAATATAAATGAAACAGCACAGAGTACAGAGGCAGCGCAGACCGTTTCGCTGGAGGCCATGGGACAGGCTGCTGCTGCAGCAGGCCAGAATGTGGCCCAGGCGGCACAGACGGCGCAGGAAGCACAGGCGGCAGAGGCATCTCCTTATGAGAATGTGGCGGTCTCCACAGTGAACGGCGATGAGGATTACGTAAATATCCGTGATGCGGCCGGTACCGCAGGTGTGGTTGTCGGAAAGATTTATAACCACTGTGCAGCGACCATCGAGGAAACGGTGGAAGCAGAGGACGGAACCTGGTATAAGATCCATTCCGGTTCAGTGGAAGGTTATATTAAGGCAGAATATTTTGTGACCGGCGATGAAGCGGAAGCTCTGGCCCTGGAGATTGGTCAGATGTTCGGATATGTGGAAGAGGGCGGCCTCCGGGTCCGCACGGAGCCCAATACGACCAGTGATGTGATCACAAAGCTCTGGAGCGGTGAAACGTATACGGTACTGGAGCAGGCCGATGGATTTGTAAAGCTTTCCCTTGGTGATGATGATAACGGAAATGCTGTGACCGGCTATGTGGCGGAACAGTATATGGATGTTTATATCAAGTTTGACAAAGCGGTTTCCCTGGAGGAAGAAAAAGCTCAGGAGGAAGCAGCTAAGGAGCGGGAGAAAGAGGCAGAGGCAGCGGCAAATTCTTCCGAAAGAGATGCGATTGTGGCGTATGCAAAGCAGTTTATCGGAAATCCGTATGTCTGGGGCGGCAGCAGCCTGACAAACGGAACGGACTGCTCCGGCTTTACAAGAGGCGTGCTGGGACATTTCGGCTACGGCCTTTCCAGAACTTCCAGAGCACAGGCCGGAGACGGAAGACAGGTTTCTTTAGGCAGTGTTCAGCCAGGTGATCTGATCTTCTATGCGAGCGGCGGAAGTATTTACCATGTGGCACTTTACATAGGAGGCGGCCGCGTGATCCACGCCATCGACGAGGCTCATGGCATCGGAATTTCTTCCATGTACTGTATGACACCGTACTGTGCAGTCAATGTGATCGACTGAAAAACGAAAAAATAAGAAAATGTATGGAATTTTGAAAAGAAGATGGGTTTT
>CAKRJM010000255.1 GCA_934351765.1 uncultured Lachnospiraceae bacterium
CTCAGATTGCTGACTGCAAAGACCGTGACCGCCATGACCACCGCCATCAGCATGCTGAAGGCTCGTCTGGATACACTGGGCTACACCGAAGCGACCGTGCAGCAGATCGGCAGCGACGGCATCCGCGTGGAGATCCCGGACGTAACCGATCCCAGCGCCGTGCTGGATCTGATCGGCTCCACCGCTAAGCTGGAGTTCAAGGATCCCGACGGCAACACCTTCATGGACGGCTCCATGGATTTTCCGGAGACAGTGATCTTCGTTCCAAACATCATCACCACAAATACGGCCAGAGTGATCACCGCCACGATATCCACAGCCCAGCCCAGCAGGCGCTTTCCCTTTCCCTGCCCGTCGGTGGTTTCCTCTTCGTAAAACTGATTCAATTTCTGTTTCTCCCTATCGTAAAACTGCCGGCATGCCCATCGGCTCCGGCAGTAAGGAAAAGGGACAAGATACGAAAGTATTTGTCCCCTTAGATCCCAAGTTTTCTGTTTGATTAACGAACCAGCTCTTTTACCTTGGCAGCCTTGCCAACTCTGTCTCTTAAGTAGAACAGTTTCGCTCTTCTTACCTTACCACGTCTTACAACTTCAATCTTCTCTACGAAAGGAGAATGTACCGGCCAGGTCTTCTCAACACCGATGCCGTTGGAGTTCTTACGTACGGTGAAAGTTTCCTTTGCTCCGCCGTTCTGTCTCTTAATAACAGTTCCCTCGAAGATCTGGATTCTTTCACGGGAACCCTCTTTGATCTTATTGTATACCTTTACGGTATCACCAACGCGGAATGCGTCTACAGACTCTTTCATCTGGCCTGCTTCGATTGCTTTAATAATGTCGTTCATCTGCGACCTCCTTAGATTATTCGATGTTCTTAATGCATTACGCAGCAGCGGACCATCTCTTATCGTTCACAACTCATTAACTTTATCATACTTCACCGGTAAAATCAAGTGTTTTTACCAGCTCTTTTTCTTTTTCCGTCAGCTCTGCCTGTTTTAACAGATCCGGTCTCCATTTCGCCGTCCGGATCACCGACTGCTCCCTCCGCCATTTGTCCACATTTCCGTGGTGGCCGGACAGCAATACATCGGGAACACGCTTTCCCATGAATTCCTCCGGTCTGGTATACTGGGGATATTCCAGCAGGTTATCATGAAAGGTTTCAAACTCGGCGGATACATCGTTGTTGAGCACGCCGGGAACCAGTCTGGAGATGCAGTCGATCATGACCATGGCCGGGAGCTCGCCTCCGGTCAGCACATAATCCCCGATGGAAACCTGATCCGTCACCACCAGCTCCAGCGCCCGTTCATCGATCCCTTCATAATGGCCGCAGAGAAACACCAGATCCTCTTCCTTCGCCAGCTCCTCTGCCATGGCCTGGTCAAAGACCCTTCCCTGAGGCGTCATATAAATAACACGGGGCTTTCTCCCGATCTTTTCCTCAATCGATTTTGCCGCCAGATAGACCGGCTCCGCCTGCATGACCATTCCGGCTCCGCCGCCGTAGGGATAATCGTCCACCCGGTTATGCTTGTTTTTTGTAAAATCGCGGATATCGACCGCATCCAGCTCCAGAAGCCCCTTTGCCTCCGCCCGGCCGATAATGCTGGTACGAAGTCCGCCGAGCACCATGTCCGGAAACAGCGTCAGAATATGATATCTCATAAGCGCCTCCTCCTACAGATCCAGAAGTCCGTCCATCACATGAACCAGGATCTCGCCCTTTTCCAGATCCACCTTTTTCACACACTCCTCGATGTACGGCAGAAGAACCGTTTTTCCGTTCTCCATCTCCACCTCATACACATCGTTTGCACCGGTCTGGAGCACATCCTTCATGACACCCAGCTTCTCGCCCTCGTCAGTCATAACCGTAAGTCCGATGAGGTCGGCAATGTAATACTCGCCCTCCTCCAGCGGCACGGCGTCCTTCCGGTCAATCCACAGCTCGGCATTTTTATATTGTTCCACTTCATTGATGTCGTTATATTCCCTGAATTTTACGATCACAAACTGCTTGAAAAACTTCACACTCTGAATGGTCAGAGGCAGGGTCTCTTTTCTGGTGA
>CAKRJM010000256.1 GCA_934351765.1 uncultured Lachnospiraceae bacterium
CCGTCAGCTCCTGCATAACCGGGTTGATCACATCCTTCTGATCCACCCCATTTCGATAATTGGTCACGAGCTGAAACGGCCGCCGTCCGATGGTATAGCGGACAGGCGTTCCTTCAAGAACCGTGATATAATCACGGCTCGCCAGGTTTTTTAAAATCCGAAACAACGATGCTGTTGGTATTTCCAGTTCTTTGGAAAGCTCGCTGAGCGATTTCGGCTCTGTGCTCGCAAACAATGCCTCTACGATATTTAACGCCCGCATGACTGCGGGCACGATTACCATCTCGTCCGTCAAAAACTTCCTCCTTCCGGGAACAGCCGCCGGAGCGCAGCCAGAAGCCCATCATGATCATTATCCAGTGTCACCTCATCCGCGGCCTGCTTTACCTCCTCCGGCGCGTTTCCCATGGCGATCCCCAGACCGGCACTCTGAAGCATTTCCAGATCATTATAATTATCCCCAAATGCTGCCGCTTTGTCCTCAGAAATCCCCATTTTTTTGCAGAGATCCACAAGAGCATCTGCCTTTGATACCTTTCCGTCCATGATCTCCAGCAGATGAGGTGCCGACTTTACGATGGTACACTCCGGAAAGGCCTGCTTTAATTTTCTCATTGTTTCATCAAGAAGCGCCTGAGGTCCGAAGCCCAGAATTTTATGGACCGCCCGTCCCGGCATAAACGGATCCCCCGTCTCCGGATCCGCTCCGGTGATCCGATGTTCGCTCCGGATCTGCACATGCTCCGGGTTTGATACGATCCAGCGATTGTCCACATAAGAACAGAAGCAGCACTCCTCTGTCTCTGCCGGAAGCAGCCGCTTCATGGCTTCCACCGTCTCCGCCGAAAGGCAGATACTTTTTACCGGCTTTCCGTCTCTGTCCAGTGTAAGCGCCCCGCTGTAACAGATGATCGGGGCATGAAACCCGATCTGCTCCTGAAGTGGATAGATCGCCATTGGCATCCGCGCCGACACAAAAACCACAGGAATTCCCGCCCGGTCAAGAGCCCGGATTCCTGCTGCCGTTGCCTCTGTCACCTGATGGGCAGAATTTAATAATGTTCCGTCTATATCCGTAAAAACAATAGAATAATCCATAACATCCTCCGCGGACTCACTCAATTTTTTCATACGGCTTCCGCCAGCAGAAGTCCGATGTCTGTCAGGCATCTCCTTGTTCTCTGTCACATCTCTCCTCTTTAACTTACCATAAATCATCCGGCGCTTCAAGAAGTGGTTTCCCAAACCCGAAAAATATGGTATCGTAGAAACAGAAAAATCCGGGCTATCGGCCGCAGAAAACCGTTTATGAAAGCCTTATGACTATCGGCAGAAATCCACCCGGAAACAGTGAAAGGAGCAGCAGGATATGGCAAAGAATTACAGAGCGGAACTGGTAGGAGCTTTCGGAAATCCCATCGATGAAAACCCCACCGGGGTCATGGAGGAAGCCGCTTTTGCGGCAAAGGGACTGAACTATCGTTATTTGACCGTGAAAGTAGAAAAAGATGATCTGGAAGCTGCCATGAATGGCGTAAAAGCATTTAACATGAGGGGAATCAACTTGACGATCCCCCATAAGGTTCGGGTTCTCCAATATCTTGATGAGCTCTCCGAGGCTGCCTCCATCATCGGCGCCGTAAACATGGTCGTGAACAAGGACGGAAAACTCTTTGGTGAGAATACCGATGGAAAAGGATTTTTGATCTCTCTGGAAAATGAAGGAGTTTCTGTAGATGGGAAACAGGTCGTGATCCTGGGTGCCGGCGGTGCTGCCCGCGCCATCAGCGTGGAATGTGCCCTGGCCGGAGCTGCAAAGATCATCATCGTCAACCGAAACACAGAACGGGGCGAGGAGCTGGTAAAACTGATTCAGGAAAAGACACCTGCCGAAGCTCAGTATGTCTCCTGGGATCAGCCCTACCGCGTAGATCCCGATACCGACATCCTCATCAACGCCACCTGTATCGGCCTTTATCCTGATGTAAACAGCAAGCCCAATGTGGATTACGATACCGTAACCAACAAGATGGTAGTCAGCGATGTAGTATTCAACGACCCCAATACCCTGTTT
>CAKRJM010000257.1 GCA_934351765.1 uncultured Lachnospiraceae bacterium
GGTATACGCAGATGTAGTATGCATTGCCACCTGGAAGGCATTTAAGGAAACCGCCGGAATTCCCAGGGATGCCATTGCCATTGCCATGTAGGCAACAGACATCTGCTCGCCGGTTACCAGGAGCATATCCATCTCACGCTTGGGCGGATTGGGGTTGATCTCATGGGCCTTCGCAATCAGGCCGTCAGTGGTCTTTCCCATTGCGGACAGAACCACGACTACATCATTGCCTTTCTGGTAATCTTCGATACAGCGCTTTGCCACGTTGAAGATCCGTTCCTTGTCGGCAACAGAGCTGCCGCCGAATTTCTTAACGATTAACATAATCTCCTCCTGATTTGCATATAGGTTCTTTTATGCAGCTTTCGCCACAGTAACATCTTTTATAACGTATCCATGCGGATCATATGAAGAACGCCTTCGAGCTGTCCGGCCTTCTTCTCGTACTCCGCCTCGCTCATCACCGGCGTTACGAATGCAAACTCGTCCATGCCGGGAAGCTCAACATATTCCACAGCACCAAAGAGCTTTTCCACTTCTGCCTGGCGGTCTGCTTTCTTTCCGGAAACGCGGACAAAGAACTTCCGCTCCCAGCTTCCCTTGTCTGCCAGCGGCAGCTTCCTGGTGCTCCAGCTTGTCACCAGAGTTCTTCCGGGATTCTTTGCCATCTCGATCACATCGGCCACTACGGCACTTGCGGTGGGAAGGCTTCCGGCTCCGCGTCCGTAGAACATCAGCTTGTCAACCATGTTTCCCTCAACCAGAATGCCGTTAAACACATCGTTTACCGCGTAAAGCGGATGCTCCGGCCCGATCATCATGGGCGCTACCATGGCATAAAATTTTTCACCGGCACGCTTGCTGGTTCCGAATAATTTAATCGATGTTCCCATCTTTCTTGCATAATTAAAGTCCACATCGGTGATCTTTGTGATCCCCTCGGTGTAAACATCCTCGAAATCCACCTGACAGCCATAAGCCAGAGAGGACAGGATCGAGATCTTTCTGCAGGCATCAAAGCCCTCAATATCTGCGGTGGGATCCTTCTCGGCATAGCCCTTGTCCTGTGCTTCCTTTAATACGGCATCGAAGGTCATACCCTCCTTATCCATCTTGGTCAGCATATAGTTGGTGGTTCCGTTTAAGATTCCGGTGATCTCCTCGATCTCATCGGCTGTCAGACACTGGTTCAGCGGACGGATAATGGGGATTCCGCCTCCGACGCTGGCCTCAAATAAAAAGCTTACATGATGCTCCTTTGCCAGCTCCAGAAGCTCGGTTCCCTTCTTGGCCACCAGCGCTTTGTTGGAAGTCGTAACGGACTTTCCGGCACACAGTGCTTTCTTGACAAAGGTGCAGGCAGGCTCTACACCGCCCATAGTCTCTACCACAATCGCCACCTCAGGATCGTTCATGATCACGTCAACATCATGAACAACCTTTTCCTGAATCGGATCGCCGGGGAATTCCCGAAGATCAAGCACATACTTTACCTCCAGAGGTTCTCCGACCTTTGCGGCAATGCCCGCAGCGTTTGTTTCCACGACCTTGGCAACACCGGAGCCGATGGTGCCATAACCCATGATTGCAATCTTCATTGTTGTTTTCCTCTCACTCTCTCGCAAGTATTTTTAAATAATGGATTCCTTCCAGTTTCTCAATGGTCTCCAGCATGGACGAGGTGTCTCCCGTTGTGGGAAGCACATCCACGCTCAATGTCAGCGATGCCACACCATTGATAGGAATCGTCTGATGGATCGTTAAGATATTTCCGTTATACTCGGCGATAGTCTTTAACACCGCCGACAAAAGCCCCGGCTTATCATCCATCTGAAGCACAAAGGTAATGGTCTTCCCCCTGGCATTGTCATGGAACGGGAAAATATCATCTTTATATTTATAGAAAGAACTGCGGCTGATCCCGACACGCTCCGTTGCTTCCTGTACTGTAATGGCTTTTTCCGAATCCAGAAGCCGTTTGGCCTCCACTACCTTTAACAGGACCTCCGGAACTGCCTTATTTCTCACCACATAATACTGATT
>CAKRJM010000258.1 GCA_934351765.1 uncultured Lachnospiraceae bacterium
CCGGAAAAATGCTCCGGCTTATTGCTCTGGGGCAGGAGGTGTTCTGCCGGGAGCAGATTCCGGCGGGAGAGTTTTTCGAGGATCTGAAGGAGACCACAGAGCCGCTGTTTGCGGGAAAGACAGCGCTTACGGTATCATGGGAGGACGGGATCATGAACATGGAATGGGATCTCATGAAGACCCTGGTCATGAACCTGATGGACAATGCCGGAAAATCGGGGGCTACGCAGGTCGAGGTTCTTGGAATCATACGGGAGCGCGGCTATGAGATCGCAGTACGGGACAACGGACGGGGAATCCCGGCGGAGAAGCTGCCCCATATCCAGGAAGCGTTTTACATGGTGGATAAGTCCAGAAGCCGGAAGCAGAACGGTGCGGGGCTGGGACTGGCGCTGTGCCGGAAGATCGCGGCTCTTCATGATACCAGTCTGATGATCGTAAGCCGGGAGAACAGCGGAACCGAGGTTTCCCTGGTGCTTCCGGGAGCAGAAACCGGAACAGAAAAAACAGGAACAGAAAAAACAGGAACAGATACGGAAACCTGATGGAATAATAAAAAATCAGAGGCAGAAAGGAGGCGTTTGTATGAAAAAGAAAGTCAGACAGGTCCTGGGCGGACTGGCGGTGTTTGGAATCCTGGTCTCATTGGGAGCGGCCGGCATGGGAATTGCCCATAAGGCACTGGAGCGGCAGACGGAAAGGCTGATGAGTACGACGGTGACGGTGGCAGATCCGTCGGGAAACAGGCTTTTGCAGACAGCAAAGAATCCGGGAGGAACCGATCCTGTTTCATCGGCAGATCCGGAGGCCGCGACAGACAGCGGAAAAGCTGCAGGAGCCTCCGATTCGGAAGGCTGGGTGGTTTCGGAAAACGCAGGAGTCACAGCCATGGATGGAAATTCGGAAAGCGGCATGGATCCGGGTGAAAGAGGCGATACGAAAACCGACCGGATTTCGGACGCAGACCCTGCGGACGGAGCAGACAGTGCACAGGCGAGAATCCGTCTGGCAGAACGGTTTCCGGCAGTGACCGATCTTTCACTGGCCGGGCTTCGTCTACTGGGCGGCAGTGTCGAGACAAGGGAGCCGTCAAAGGAAGAGCTGAGTGAGGAAGCGGCAGAGGATATCGCACGGATGATCTTCTGGCAGATGGGAAATCTGTGCAGAGAACAGATCGAAGAGAACGATGGGGCTGAGGCACTCCGGGATTCCGAGCTTCCCCTCACCATGTCCTTCCGGGCCAATGAAAGTGCGGCAGTCTGGACGGCCGATTATACCTGGAGCGGCGGATACATGAAGCTTTATCTGGATGCAGAAACCGGGCTTCCCGTCCGGATTTATGTAAACTGCGGGACACCGGGAAAGATGGAGGAGACAGGCGAAGCTATCTGTGCGCTGGCAAGGGAAAAAACAGACGGCAGCCGGTATCCGTTGCTTGCTCAGGCATTAAATCCCCTATACGAAGCGCTTTTGGGGGAAACGCCGGGAGAAAAGCGGCTGGTCTATGCATCAAGCGAAGAAGACCGGGAGCGGGGACAGACGGCGTATATCTGGAGCTTTCCAGGTGAGGATTACGCTGTGGTTCTGATCCAGGAATCAGAGAGTCTGATGTTCCAGGGGAATCCGCGTCATCACATGGATCTGGTACTGGCAGACATGGCAGATGTAACCAGAATTGCCGACCGGATGATCAAGGCATACTGGACGGTGCAATAAAAAAGGGGGAGAAAAATTCTGGAAATTTCCGCTTGAAAGTTTCAGATTCCCGAAAATATCTGGAATGAATTGACAGGCTCGGAGGAACGTGTTAAACTATACACGAAAACTAGATAATAGTTTTGCAGAAGTCAGAGTGCCGGAGGCTCCTTTGAGCGGAGCGACGGTTAAAAGGGAATCAGGTGAGAATCCTGGACAATGCCGTTGCTGTATGGGCGGAGTGATCCCCTAAAGTGCCACTGGGAAACTGGGAAGGCGGGGGAGAACGATGAAACCCGAAGTCAGAAAACCTGCTTTGACTGTATTTCAGTGCTGCG
>CAKRJM010000259.1 GCA_934351765.1 uncultured Lachnospiraceae bacterium
GAGGTAGACTGTATTCTGGACATCGGCGGCCAGGACATGAAGTGTATTAAGATCAAGAACCAGACCGTGGACAGCGTCCAGCTAAACGAAGCCTGCTCCTCCGGCTGCGGTTCCTTCATCGAAACCTTCGCCAAATCCTTAAATTACAGCGTTCAGGACTTTGCAAAGGAAGCGCTGTTTGCCAAAAACCCCATCGACCTTGGAACCCGTTGTACGGTATTCATGAACAGCAACGTTAAACAGGCTCAGAAGGAGGGCGCCGAGGTTTCCGATATTTCCGCCGGACTGGCCTACTCCGTCATCAAGAATGCGCTGTTCAAGGTAATCAAGATCACCGATGCCAGCGATCTCGGCAGGCGTGTTGTGGTTCAGGGCGGAACCTTCTATAACGATGCCGTGCTGCGCAGCTTCGAGCGGATCTCCGGCTGTGAAGCCGTCCGTCCCGACATTGCCGGTATCATGGGTGCCTTCGGTGCTGCCCTTGTGGCAAGGGAACGTTATACCCCCGGCAGGGAAACCACCATGCTTCCCATGGAAAAAATCCTGAACCTTACCTATGATACAAAAATGGCCCACTGCAAGGGCTGTACCAACAGCTGCCTGCTCACCATCAACCGCTTCCCCGGCGGCCGTCAGTATATCTCCGGCAACCGCTGTGAACGCGGCCTCGGAAAGCAGAAGAACAAAGAAAATATTCCAAACCTGTTTGATTATAAGTATAAGCGGGTGTTCGGCTATGAAAGCCTGACCCCCGACACGGCCACCCGCGGCATCATCGGGATTCCCCGTGTCTTAAATATGTATGAAAATTATCCGTTCTGGGCGACGTTCTTCAAGGAGCTGGGCTACCAGGTGGTGCTCTCTCCCCAGTCCACCAAGCGGATCTATGAGCTGGGCATCGAATCGATCCCCAGTGAGTCGGAATGCTACCCGGCGAAGCTGGCCCACGGGCACGTTTCCTGGCTCATCCGTCAGGGGATCCGATTTATCTTCTACCCCTGCATTCCTTACGAGCGCAATGAGACACCGGACGCTCAGAACCATTACAACTGCCCCATCGTAACCTCCTATGCGGAGAACATCAAGAACAACGTGGAAGAGCTGGCTGGTGAGCATGTCCGTTTTCTGAATCCGTTCATGGCGTTCACCAACGAGGAAATCCTGGAAAAACGGCTGGTGGAGATATTTACTGAGGAAGAGCATATCCCCGCCGCTGAGATCAGCGCCGCTGCAAAGAAGGCATGGGCCGAGCTTCTGGCAGTCAAGGAGGATATCCAGAAAAAGGGTGAAGAAACGCTGAAGTATCTGGATGAGACCGGACGCCGCGGCATCGTCCTGGCCGGCCGTCCCTACCATGTGGATCCGGAGATCAACCACGGAATCCCGGAGCTTATTACCTCCTACGGAATCGCTGTTTTCACTGAGGATTCGGTATCCCATCTGGGACAGGTGGAGCGCCCGCTGATCGTCATGGACCAGTGGATGTACCATTCCCGCCTGTACCGTGCGGCAAACTTTGTGAAAACGAGAGATAACCTGGATCTGATCCAGTTAAACTCCTTCGGCTGCGGCCTGGATGCCGTAACCACCGATCAGGTCAACGATATCCTTACCGGCTCCGGAAAGATCTACACGGTCTTAAAGATCGACGAGGTCAGCAACCTGGGCGCCGCAAGAATCCGGATCCGTTCCCTGATCTCCGCACTCCGCGTGCGGGAAAACCGCCATATCGAGCGGAAGATCGTTTCCTCTGCCTATAAGCGTGTGGAATTTACCAAAGATATGCGGAAGGATTACACGATCCTCTGTCCGCAGATGAGCCCCATCCATTTCAACATTCTGGGGCCTGCCCTTTCCTCCTGCGGCTACCATGTGGAGGTGCTTCAGAACCACACAAGAGCGGCGGTCGATGTGGGATTAAAATATGTAAACAATGATGCCTGCTATCCGTCCCTGATCGTCGTGGGACAGATCATGGAGGCTCTGCTGTCCGGAAA
>CAKRJM010000260.1 GCA_934351765.1 uncultured Lachnospiraceae bacterium
TTTCCAGCCCCTGCCCGAAATCCACACAGCGGTCATCCAGCTTCTGGCGCAGCTCCAGCAATAATCGTCTCCTGTCAGTCCCGCGCTGATCCATTTTATTGACAAACAGAAATACCGGGATCTCATAGCGGCGCAAAAGCTTCCATAAAGTCTCCACATGCCCCTGAACGCCATCCGCTCCGCTGATGACCAGAATCGCATAGTCCAGTACCTGCAGCGTCCGCTCCATCTCCGCTGAAAAATCAACATGGCCCGGTGTGTCCAGAAGCGTCACCTGCCTGTCCCCGATAACCGTCTCTGCCTGCTTGGAAAAAATCGTGATGCCCCGTGCCTTCTCCAGCGCATACGTATCCAGAAACGCATCGCCGTGATCCACGCGTCCCGCTTTCCGAAGCTTCCCCGTCTCATATAAAATACTCTCCGCCAGCGTCGTTTTTCCCGCATCCACGTGGGCCAGAAGACCAACGCAGAGATGTTGATTCCGATATTCAGGCTGTTTCCCGCCCATAATGCACCTCATATTTTCTATATCGTTTTCTATATCATTTCCTATAATACAAAAGTACCTGTATTCTCCTATCATAACATAAGAGCAATACAGGTACAACGTGTTCCTCTTCGGAGCTATGCAGATTTCCAGAAAAAAGGCGAATCGTACTTGTACGAGTGAGCATTTTCGAATGGAAATCTATTTGGCGAGAAGCCACAGCGGGATGCAGCTACGCTGTATCCCGCTGGACATGGCTCTGAATCTCCTCTCAAAATTTCTGGTATGCACAAAAGCCGCGCTCCCACTTCCCATCTGATCCAGAGGCGACTTCCGATTGCGCCGAGTGAAGCAGATGGATGGGAGCGCGGCTCCGTCACCACAGAACTTTAATTTGTCCGATCCTCCACGCCCAGTCCGGTCAGCTTCTCGATCTTATTGCTGATCTGCTGAACTGTGTCAGACGGCGTATAAGAGGTATCATTGAACAGTTCCTGATGGAGCTGAGTCACGTCCTCCGCCAGTCCCAGAGGAACCTTTACGGACGCAGAACCAACCAGCGCATCAAGCTGATGATACGGGAATGCAATCGTCTTCGCAATGGAATACTCACCCACATCAGGAGCCAGCGCAAGAATATCCGCCAGAGACATGTTCGTTGACACCTCCGGGAATACGATGTTACAGATCTCCAGAACGCGGCCGATGCTCTGGGTCTTCAGCTTCTCCAGAATCATCCCGACAACCTCACGCTGTCTCTGGGCACGGCCGTCATCACCACCGTTGTTGTGACGGATCCGGCAATAAGCAACCGTCTGAATCCCGTCCAGGGTCTGAAGACCGGAATGCTTTAACTGAACAGAGCCCTTTCCAAGACCGGTGGCAATACTCTTTGTTTCCTGGACGGTATTGGTGATATATCCGTTGATCTCACCCATCATGCTCTCAGGCACATCAATGTCCAGGCCGCCAAGCTGATCGACCACCTGTGCAACCGCATACCAGTTGACTGTCACATACTCGGTAATGGAAAGATCCAGATTCTTATTTAACGCATTCAGCGCCCCCAGGTCACCGCCGGTATGATAAGCATTATTTGCCTTGGCATATTTCTCAGTATCACCGGTGCTGAGATCCGGTACATTCCAGTAGGTATCACGAAGAACCGAGGTCAATGTGATCTCCTTTGTTTCATTATTGATATTGGCGACCATGATCACATCGCTGTGGGTTCCGTTTTCATCTTTTCCGAAAATAGCAATGGTGCGGTAACCGGACATACTTTCAATGGTATTATTTGACAACTCATTCACATGAACATCTTTCTTGCCAAACGATGCCTTCTGGATCAGATCCCACTTGGAGATCACGAACAGGGCCGCCAGTACGATAACCAGAAGAATGCCCTCAATGGCAAAGAGGATCTTTCTGCCCCTCCGCTTTCCTTTTTTCGCCTTCGGCTTATCCGCCCTTCCTCTGCTGCGGACCGGTTCTTCC
>CAKRJM010000261.1 GCA_934351765.1 uncultured Lachnospiraceae bacterium
GAAGGGTCAGGATCGCATTGCAGTTATCGTACTCTCCGGAAAGCAGCGTCGCAAGACGCATTTTCTCCAGTTCTTCAGAGAGGGTTTTCATTCCCTCCTCAATCTCGGGAAGAACCTCCGGGTCATTTTCTTCATAGCCCATCTCAATGAGGATCTGGATCTCTTCTTTTTTCTCTTCCAGCTCCTGAAATTCTTCCACCGTATCCTTTAAATTCTTTAACTCCTGCATGATCTTTGTGGAACGCGCCGCGTCATTCCAGAAATCCGGCTCCTCCAGGTGCCGTTCCAGCTCCGCGATCCGCTCCTTTTTGCCAGCCAGGTTAAAGTGAATCCCTCACTTCCACTAAAGGCTTCTCAAGAGCCGCAAGATCGGCCTTGTAATTATCTAATTCAACCATTAGCTTCACCTTCTTTCTATATGATGTTCCGGCGGCAGTCCTCCCCGCCGCAGGTCTTTCCGAACCGCTTCCGGTCCGGTTTTTCTTTTTATTTTCCGGCTTCTCTACTTTTCCAGCCGTCCGCAGCACTGCTTATATTTCTTGCCTGAACCGCAGGGGCAGGGATCGTTGGGATAAACCTTCCGGTTTTCCCGCTTTTTGGGTGCATTGGCAACGGTGTCGTCCTTGTTGGTTCCGGTCACCTTTGCCACCTGCTCACGTTCTACCTTCTGCTCTACCCGTACATGATACAGAAGCTTGATGGTATCCTCCTGAATATTGGCTGTCATGGCATCGAACATCTCATAGCCGGCCATCTTATATTCCACAAGGGGATCTCTCTGGCCGTAGGCCTGAAGTCCGATTCCCTGGCGGAGCTGTTCCATATCGTCGATGTGATCCATCCACTTCCGGTCGATGACCTTTAAGAGCACCACGCGCTCCAGCTCTCTCATCTGCTCTGCCTCGGGGAACATGGCTTCCTTTTCCTCGTAGAGCTTCACAGCCTCTTCTTTTAACATATGCTTTAACTTACTCTTGTTAAAGCTCTTATATTCCTCCTCGGGGATCTCGATGGGCTTTAAGGGGATCACCGGCCCGATCAGGTCATTTAAGCTCTTAACATCCCACTCCTCCGGAGACTGCTCATCGGAGATGCTGGCATCCACCGCATTCTCCAGGGTATCCGTGATCATTTTAAAGATCACATCGCGCATGCTCTCGCCGTCCAGGACCTTCCGGCGCTCGGCATAGATCACCTCACGCTGCTCGTTCATGACCTCATCATAATCCAGCAGACGCTTACGGATTCCAAAGTTGTTGCCCTCGATCTTCTTCTGAGCCTTCTCAATGGCACTGGAAAGCATTTTATGCTCAATCTGCTCCCCGTCCTCAACGCCCATGGCATTAAAGATGGACATGAGACGCTCCGATCCGAACAAACGCATCAGATCGTCCTCCAGGCTGATATAAAACCGGGATTCACCGGGATCACCCTGTCGTCCGGAACGTCCGCGGAGCTGATTATCGATTCGTCTGGATTCATGGCGCTCCGTACCGATGATCTTTAAGCCGCCGGCCTCTCTTGCCGCATCATCCAGCTTGATATCGGTACCACGGCCTGCCATATTGGTCGCAATGGTCACAGCTCCGTGAACACCGGCCTCCGCAACGATCTCCGCCTCCAGCTCATGGAACTTGGCATTCAGAACCTTATGAGGAATTCCGCGGCGCTTCAAAAGCTCGCTGATTTCCTCCGAGGAATCGATGTTGATCGTTCCGACCAGCACCGGCTGTCCCTTTTCATGAGCCTCCGCCACCGCCTCAACTACCGCATGAAGCTTCTCCCGCCTGGTCTTATAAACCGCATCATCAAAATCCTTTCGGATCACCGGACGGTTGGTGGGGATTTCAATAACATCCATGCCGTAAATATCACGGAATTCCTTTTCTTCCGTAAGAGCTGTACCGGTCATACCGGCCTTCTTGTCAAACTTGTTAAAGAAGTTCTGGAATGTGATCGTTGCCAGAGTCTTGCTTTCTCT
>CAKRJM010000262.1 GCA_934351765.1 uncultured Lachnospiraceae bacterium
CCTCCGACAGATCATTTCCGGCCGGTACTGATACCATCGGGCCGCTTCCTCCGGACTCTGCTGATTCCTGCTGCGCTCCCGGTCGTTCCCCCGGCTGCCCTGCAGGCCCTTCCTCCGGCCGGTCAGTTTCCAGCCTGTTTTGACCGCTTTCGTCTTTATGCTTCCGGCTTTCCGACAGTTCCGTCATTTCCGCTCCGGTCTGCTGTGTCTGTTTCCTGTTGTTCTTCGTGGTTCCGCAAAAAATAAAAATCAGCACGATGCATACAATTCCTGTTAGCAGTGCTCCCACTGCCCATAAACCATTTCTTTTCTTCATAATCCTCTTCCTGATAAGCGGAAGGCGGACATGTGCTGCCCGCCTTTCCTGCAATCTTCCTCTGACGCTTCTTATCCCCTCGGAATAATCGGCAATTCATCCGGATCTTTTGATTCGCTTGTTGTAATAATATCCTCCGTCCCGAGCTCCATGATATCCATTTCCGGATACTCATACGCTTTTTTCTCCATTGTCTTCATCCTCCGGCTTTTACTTGTTGTTTTCTGCATAATCCCTGGCCTTTTCCCAGTAACGGTATAACGCTTTTGTAACCTGAACCAGTTTCTCATCCGGCTCGGTCATCCGCGACACTGCATCTGCATAGCTGAATGCCCCATAGTTCAGTCTGATTCCTGCTGCTTCCGGCTGATCCTTTTTTCGGACAATGACTGTAATCTTCTGGTCAAGATTCTTCGCACTGATATTCCGGATCTCCACATAGCAGCCGTTTTGCCCGCCGATCTGAACCTGCTTCGCTTCCAGCTCCTGCTCCGCTCCGGAACCAAGCATGGCAGTAAACTGATATCCGTCCGGCGTCTGCCCCTCCGCAAGAGTAAAATAATCCCGGACTGCCGTTCTGGATTTTAAAAGCAGCGAGCTTCCATAATAGGTAATCCCGGTTACGGAAGCATCCGTTTCCAGCGTGTACTGATACGGCCGGAAATCGATATTCTGATCGAACGCCCGCTCTTCCTCCGACAGCTTCTCATTTGCCGGCAGATCCTGATGATACGCAAACGCCTCCTGTGCCGCCGCTCCATAGTTGAGCATGCTCACCACAACATCCGCCGCTTTTTTATAGGCATCCACTTCCTGATGCGCAAGAAGATACTCCGCATATTCTTTTACACTGTATGTATAGCTCTCCCCTGCCTGACCGCCGGAAATGACCTGCATTTTTATTTCATCCGTCATTTCCTTTGCCGCCACCGGACAGCTGATCTTATAGCCGGAGGATGTTTTCTCCGCCTCATTCACTCCGATCGATTTTACCGTTCCGTCCGGCCGTGTAAATTCCAGAACAGCCGTCTTATCCTCCAGCAGCTTCTCCGGAAGCTCCATATAATAATTGATCTCAATATCGCCCTTCATGCTCAGCGAATGTCCGATCAGCTTCTCTCCGGTCACGCTGGACCACTTCGCATACAGTATATAATCAGAAGACGTATCCGCAGGGATCTCTGTGACCCCTGTCTGATAATCCGCGTCCAGATACCATCCTTCAAACACACAGCCCTCTTTCACCGGAGCTTTCAAAACAATCGCTTCTGCCCCGCAGGTTTCCGGATTCTCTGCATGATTGGTTCCACCGTTCAGCTCATAGGTAATCTGATAGCTCCGGTTCTTCGTAAACGCCTTGATACAGTAATTATTCGGATGTGGTTTATATCCGTATCCATCATCTCTTAAATAATAACTCTTATAATTATACTGATCATAATAGCTGACTCCGCACTCCCAGACATATTTATCACTTCCCCAATCCTCCTGGCTCTGAACATTTACTGCGCTTTCACAGTCTATTGCCGCTTTATCCATCGTTACGACCACGGAAAATCTGCTTCCCGGCTTCAGCTCTACCGGCTGTTCAAGCGGAATCGTATAGACACCTGCATAGGCCGTTCTGCCATGGGTTGAGGCAGCCTCCTGTTTTGTGCCCTTT
>CAKRJM010000263.1 GCA_934351765.1 uncultured Lachnospiraceae bacterium
GCCGCTTGTTGGCGCAGGTGCGGTAGCCCGCGCGGGTCTGGAGCATGGTGGCCTTCATATTGGTGGCAATGGTAATAACCAATGAGATTACGATAATGCCGAGGCTCGCCCAAAGGGTCACCATAGTGACATTCTTTTGCAGCAACGCCTGAATGACAATGGCGGCGGCGGGAATCCGCATGGCGGAGCAGATGGCGCTGACCACGCCCAGCCAGATAGAAGTGACAAATAGTTTGCGGTTTTCTTTACCGCAGAAGTCGAAGAATTTTTTCAGTGTCTGAAGCATTATGCCACCTCCCCGTCATCTTTGGCACTGATATGGGCTTCCCACATGCTTTGATAAAGCGGGCAAGACGCAAGAAGCCCGTCCTGCGTACCGGTCGCTTCGATGCTTCCCTGATTCACGACAATGATCTGGTCTGCATCGGCGATGGTTGAGAGACGGTGGGCAATGACCAGCAGCGTCTTGCCCCGCACCAACTTTGCCAGAGCGGACTGGATGACCGCCTCATTCTCCGGGTCGGTGTAGGAGGTAGCCTCGTCCAAAATGACGATGGGCGCGTCCTTTAACATGGCCCGGGCAATGGAGATGCGCTGCCGCTCGCCGCCGGACAGGTGTCCGCCGGATGCGCCGCAGACCGTCTGATAGCCGTTTTCCAGCCCCAGAATGAACTCGTGGCAGCCACATTTCCTCGCCGCATCGATGACTTCCTCTTCGGCTGCGCCCTTTCTGCCCATGCGAATATTGTCCATCACCGAGAGGTCAAAGAGATAGTTGTCCTGGGATACATAGGCAATGCGCTTCGTACACTCCGCCAGCGGAAGTGTACGGATGTCCACGCCGCCCAGCTCGATGGTGCCATCCTTCACATCCCACAGAGATGCGATAAGCCGGGCGATGGTGGACTTTCCGCTGCCGGAGGGTCCCACAAGGGCATTGACTGTCCCCGGGGCAATGTGCAGATTGATCCCGTGAAGCACTTCTTTGTCGTGATAGGCAAAGCGGACATCTTTCAGCTCGATGGCGTTATCGGCCGGCAGCCTTTCCGCCGTCGCCGGGCGACGCATATCCTCACCGGACAGCACCTCCGTCACCTCACCGATGATGGTCTTGACCTGTGCGATGTCATCGGTGTAGGAAAAGGCGGTGATCAGCGGCTGCATAACACCGAAGGAGAGGACGATGACCGACAGAAATGTTTCCACTGACAGTGTGCCGTGCATATAGAGAAGGCACCCCACCGGCAAAATGCCCAGCAGCGTAGAGGGAAAAACCGCCATGCCGGCTGCCTGTCCAAAGAGGCTGCCGCGCATCCAGTCGATGAAGCAGTCCGCGCCTTCCTTTGCGGCGGAAACAAACTTTGCATAGCTTGTTTTTGACTGACCGAAGGCCTTGATGACCTCAATGCCGCTGATGTATTCCACAGCGGTGTCATTCAGTGCTTTTGTCGCGGTGACCGTGCGCTGAAACTTCTCGTTGTACCCGCTGAACATGGAGGCAAAGCAGCCAATGCCCAACGGAACAACGATCAGCATGGAAAGCCCCATGCGCCAATCCTCCACGAACAGCAGTATCAGCACTGCCAAGGCACCGACGATGTTGGCAGTCATCTCCGGCAGGAGGTGGGCAAGAGTGGTTTCGATGGAATCCACCCGCTCCACAATGATGTTTTTGTAGGAGCCGGAGGAACGGTCCAGCACCGTGCCCAGGGGCAGCGTTGCCAGCTTGTCCAGCAGCCGTGTGCGGATACCCGCCAGCACATAAAAGGTGGCATGGTGGGAAAGGGATGTGGACACGCTGTGCAGCACATAGCGCAGCACCCAGCAGCCCGCCATCCACGCGCAGAGGGTCAGGCAGCCGGAAAGCTCTGCCGTGCCGTTTACCAGTGCGGTGATAAGCCGGATGATGAGGAAATACGGCGCAAGGGAGCAGGCAACGCCCAACAGTGCCGTAAGGACACTCAGGGCGTATTCGC
>CAKRJM010000264.1 GCA_934351765.1 uncultured Lachnospiraceae bacterium
ATTTATACTGGCTTATCTGTTCAGCGGATACGGCTGGAATCCCTATGAGAGCATTTTATACCGCAGCATGGCGATTTATCTGGGACTGGCGGATCTGATCGTGATCTTTGCTTGGGGAACCTTAAAGGGGGTTGTGCGGCGCGGACATTACCGGGAGTTTCTGGTGGTGCTCCAGCAGACGGTTATTTTAGGTGCTGCGGCACTTGTATATCTGTTCTTATTGCAGGAAGGTCATCTGTATTCCAGAAAAGCACTGCTCTGGTTTGTGTGCCTGTATCTGGGGATCAACTATATTGTCCGGGAGCTGTGGAAGCTCAGTCTTCACCGGAGAAGGAAGGACAACGGAAAGAAATCGCTTTTGATCGTGGCAACAAAAGCTTCCGTGGAACAGGCCATTAAACAGGTACAGGAGCATAATATTGCAACATATACGATCATCGGAGCGGCAGTGATCGATGCAGCATGGACCGGACGCTCCATTCGTGGAATTGATGTCGTAGCCAATGCGGAAACTCTTTCAGACTATGTCTGCCAGGCGTGGGTCGATGAAATCCTGATCGTTGTATCAGACGAGGTACCTTACCCGCAGGCTCTGATCAGTCAGCTGACAGAAACCGGTGTGACGATTCATCTGAGTCTGGCAAAGACCCTGGAGCTTCCCGGAAAGAAGCAGTTTGTGGAGAAGATCGGCGGCTATACCGTTTTAACGACAAGCATGAATTATGCTTCCGCAGGGGAACTGCTCATAAAACGTCTCATGGATATTCTGGTGGGAGTGATTGGATGCATTGCCACGGCGGTCATTTTTGTTTTCGTGGCACCGGTCATCTGTATCAGTTCTCCCGGCCCGGTCTTTTTCGCGCAGGAACGTGTGGGGAAAAACGGAAAGCGGTTCAAGATGTATAAATTCCGCAGCATGTATCTCGATGCGGAGGAGCGGAAAGCAGAGTTAATGAAAGACAACAAGCTGGGCGATGGAAAGATGTTCAAGCTGGACTTCGATCCACGTGTCATCGGAAACAGGATCCTTCCGGATGGCCGGAAGAAAACCGGCATCGGCGATTTCATCCGCCGCACAAGCCTGGATGAATTCCCCCAGTTTTTCAATGTCCTGAAGGGCGATATGTCCTTAGTAGGAACCAGACCGCCGCTGATCTCCGAAACGAACCTTTATGAGCCGCACCATCATGCCAGACTGGCCATCAAGCCGGGAATTACCGGCATGTGGCAGGTAAGCGGCCGGAGCGACATAACGGACTTTGAGGAAGTTGTCGATCTGGATAAGGAATATATCAGCAACTGGAATATCGGACTGGATATCAAGATCCTTCTGAAAACCATACTTGTGGTGTTTCGGAAAGAAGGATCGGTGTAGGTAAAGGGACTATACAGAGTATGAGAGAAAAAGCGAAACCGATGCGTATTGCCATGTTCGGACACAAACGGATTCCCAGCCGTGAGGGTGGAATCGAGATTGTTGTAGAAGAGCTTTGTACAAGGATGGCGGCGGCCGGAAGCCGTGTCGTCTGCTATAACCGTGCTGGGCATCATGTGAGCGGCGCCCAGTATGATGCCGGAAAAAAGAAGGAGTACAGGGGTGTCCGCCTGAAAACAGTTCCCACCATTGAGAAAAAAGGAATGGCAGCCGTAAGCGCTTCCTTTTTTGCAGCGTTATGCAGTGCATTTGGCCCTTATGATGTGATCCACATCCATGCAGAGGGCCCTGCATTCTTTTCCTGGATTCCGAAACTGTTCCATAAACGGGTAATCGTAACGGTCCATGGACTGGACTGGAACCGTGAAAAATGGAAGCATGGCTTCGGATCAAGGTTTATTCACAAAGGCGAAAAATATGCAGTGAAATATGCGGATGAGATCATTGTTTTAAGCCGGGGCGTGCAGGAATATTTCAAAAAAACCTATGGAAGAGATACGCGGTTTATTCCCAATGGCGTGAGC
>CAKRJM010000265.1 GCA_934351765.1 uncultured Lachnospiraceae bacterium
AGCCAGAGCCGCTTTACCACAGCCTTTAAGGAAACCTATGGAGAGCTGCCGACCGAATACCGGAAGCGGCATCTGCACGGGGGCGACATCTGATTCCGGTCCGGCGTCAAATGTCGGGATCCATACGGACTCCGCAAAGCTCCTTGCCTTTTCTCTTCATATTTTGTATAATGAGAACATCCGCGCGAAAAAGACAACTATCCGTGACTGGCTGACGAGCCTGAAGACCTGGAGGAAGTTTTCGGCTGTCTGTGGGCATGGGAACGGAGGATGTGTATTTATGGGAGAAGGTCTGTGAAAACAGAGCAGACTGCGTGGAACTATGGAAGAAATGTGAGGAAAAAACGATGAAAAAGAGAAAATTAGGACTTCTGGTGCGGCTGCTGCTGGGAATCCTTGCCGGTATGATCCTGGGAGCGCTGGGTGGTCTTCTGGGAATTGAAGATACGGCCGTTTACAGCGGCTTTGTGCGGATCCTTGTAACATTCACAACCCTGTTCAGTGAGTTCCTGAGCTTTATCATTCCGCTGCTGATCGTGTCCTTTGTGGCTGTCGGCCTGGCGGATCTGGGAAAAAAGGCGAACCGTCTGTTCGGAATCACCCTGATCCTGGCATACACCTCCACGATCATTGCCGGATTTGTGTCCTTTGCGGCGGGCAGTGCGATCCTGCCGTCCATGATCCATCCGATCACGGATACGAATGTGAGCGCCAGAACTTATGAAGCGCTGTTCACCATAGAGGCAGAGCCGGTGTTCGGTGTCATGACGGCGCTGGTGCTGGCGTTCCTTCTGGGGCTTGGCATGGCAAACAGCAGGGGAACAACGCTTCTCGGATGTATCCGTGACCTCCAGGAGATCATCACAAAGACTTTAAATAAGGTCATCATTCCTCTGATCCCGGTTTACATCGCCGGTCTGTTCTGCAAGATCGCAGCTGAGGGGGAGCTGCTTCAGACCATCAAGGTATTTATCAGCCTGTTTGTGCTGATCCTGGTCTTTCAGTGGCTGTATATCCTGTTCCAGTTCCTGGTATCGACTCTGGTCTGCAAGGAAAACAAGTTCAAGAGCTTAAAGAACATTGCTCCGGCATATTTTACGGCTCTGGGAACCCAGTCCTCGGCATCTACGATCCCGGTGAACCTGGACAGCGCAAAGAAAAACGGCGTGTCGGAGGATGTGGCAAACTTCGTGATCCCGCTGTGTGCGACCATCCATCTGGCGGGCGATACCATCTGTCTGGTGCTGGGTGCCATGGGTATCATGATGGCAAACGGCATAACTCCGTCCTTATCCATGTTTGCACCGTTTATTCTGATGCTGGGAGTGACCATGGTGGCGGCGCCCGGTGTACCCGGAGGCGGTGTCATGGCGGCACTTGGTCTGATCACCTCTATGCTGGGCTTTACGGAGCCCATGTCCCAGCTGATCATTTCCCTGCATTTTTCGCAGGACAGCTTCGGAACGGCCTGCAACATCACCGGAGATCAGGCCATTGCATTTGTTGTAGATAAGGCAGACCGGGCGGCAGATAAGAAAGCGGACAACAAAACGGAAGAATAAGAACAGAAGCCGGACGGAAACTGCCGGCGGCTCAGAAAAATAAGAAAACAAAAGGCGGCGGAATCGCAGAAACTGCGGTTCCGTCTTTTTGGTACACCTATTATGGAAACAATCGCTCCATGTATGATCTGAATACAGAGACGCTGGGAACAGATCAGAGCAATTCTTTGTCCGTGCACTGAAGCATAACCGGGCATAAGCCGGAGCATGCGGAAAAACAGAAAGCAGGAAATCTGGTTCTTGTCATTCCGGACAGGGATTTGTATAATGGGAAAAGAATCCGGGAAATCCGGAGAAGGGATGGCAGGAAATGATGAAAGAGAAAGAAAAGCGGTATGTCCGGCTGTTTCTGACGTTTTTAAAGATCGGTGCATTTACCTTTGGG
>CAKRJM010000266.1 GCA_934351765.1 uncultured Lachnospiraceae bacterium
TGCTTATATTCACGAATTCGTGTGACAGATGGCACCTGTCGCTTGAATAACACAAAACATCATAAATAGTCATTGCTTCATTATGACTGGCCTCATGAACGGTTTCAAATCCATCGGCGGACCATTGAATAGTTCCCGTTTTTCTGTTGATGCGATAGCTGCGGTTAACAAAAGTGATATATAACCAGTCCGGATTGTGTTCTAATGAGTATTTCTGTATCATTGCTGCCTGATCATATTGCAGGAAAACATCAGCCATAGAAATTTTAGTCTTTTCATAATTGTTAATGGTATGTTCCATATAGTCCTCCAATCATGGGTTGCTTCGACCTACTTATAAAATAAACCAATCGGTCTATAAAGTCAATAAAAGATTCATATCTGACCGTAAAAGAACGTCAGGGGGATAGAGAATGTGTGCTGAGCAGAAAGCGCAGCCGCACGTCACAGAGGCAGTTGTGAGTGGTGGCGACTGCGGCGCGCGGCTGGAAGGGTATAGGAAAAAAGAATATTTACAAAGTACTCATTAAGGCCTGGATCAGCTTCTTATTCTCTTCATGCCTCCGTACTGCGATCCGGCAGTATTCCGGTCCGAGGCCATAAAAGCGGGAGCAGTCCCGCACCTTGATCTGATGCACAAGAAGCTTCCGGCGAATAGCCGGATCCTCTGTCCGGAAGAGAAGAAAATTTCCGGACGACGGGTAAACCTCGAGGGAAAGAGCCTTTAATTGGGAAATCAGCCATTCCCGTTCCATGGAAAGAAGCTCATAGGTGTGTTTCATGTAATCATGGTCCATCAGCGCACAGAGCCCGGCGAGCTGGGCGGGAGCGGAGACCGAAAATTCCTGGCCGCAGGCATGCATACGGGAAAGTAATTCCTGATTGCCGGAAATACAGAAGCCGAGACGGAAGCCGGCCAGGGAATAGGTTTTCGTAAAGGCGTCGATGACGAGCAGATGTTTCTTTTCAGCGGCGAGCTGCTTGACGGTATGGGACTTCCAGTCGGGGAGAAATTCCATAAAGCATTCATCGACCATAAGCAGGATCTTGTGAGCCTCGCAGTAATCGATGAGGTCGCGAAGAAGCGCCGGTTCGATCAGACGGCCCGTGGGATTGTTTGGATTGCATAAGATCATCAGATCACAGTCTGGGGAAAGGGACGAGAAGATGTCCGATTCCAGTGTAAACTGATTTTCCGGCCTTAACCGATAATGCCGGATCTCACAGCCGATTACTCCGAGAGCCCGGTCGTATTCTTCAAAGGTAGGAGTGACTACAAGGGCGTGCCTGGGGTTCAATGCAAATACCAGGCGGTACAGCAGATCGTCCGCGCCGCTGCCGCATAAAATCTGTTCCGGGCGGATCTTATATTTCCGGGCCAGCCGGGTGCGCAGCTCCAGACAGTCCGGATCCGGATATTCTCCGGCGATTTCCAAAAGAAACGGAAGCTGCTGCTTCACCAGATCCGGAAGACCCAGAGGATTGGTATTGACGGAAAAATCCAGGTACGGCACAGCTCCGGCTTCTGTGACAGACCGCCGGAAAACGGAAGAAAAATCAGGTTCCATGGGTAAGGCTCCTTTTCACTTTATATGGAATCCATGCAGGGCAGATTCCGAAAATGCCGCAGCAGGGATCATTAAAATCATAATCTTATTGACACTATCATACCATGAAAATGCCAATTTAGAGGAATGATTTTAAACAGCAATATTTTCTCCAATTATGACAGGCATCTGCATTTCCTTCTGGAGTGCGGGCAGTGGACGAGACGAACAAATAGTATGTATCCGGCTTCCGGCCGCCCTTCAAAATCCATTGACGGATCTTTTCAGATGCAGTATAATGAGAACAGCGATTCAGTCGGCACAGACAGAGGCTGAACCGAAACAAGTTAATAACCGGTGTAAGAGAGCAGAGCGATACGAAAAAGAAAGAGCTTC
>CAKRJM010000267.1 GCA_934351765.1 uncultured Lachnospiraceae bacterium
GGCCTGCGCGGAGCAGGAAATGAAAACATGGAAAAATGGGAGAAAGGCAGGTTCGTCCTGTCCGGAGGAGGCGGTTTCTGATACGGCGGAACCGGTCTGTTCAGATCGGGCATTGCAGGAAGCTGTGCAGATCGAGCTGGCGGAGTATACCATCAATCACCGGGCGGCGGAGATCCTGGATGATATTTATCTGCGGGAGGCCGATGTGCTCTGCTTTTCCTGTTATATCTGGAATATTGAATATGTAAAGACGCTGGTAAAAAACTTAAAACGGCTCTGTCCCGGAGTACCAATCTGGCTGGGCGGGCCGGAGGTGTCCTATGAACTGGAACGACAGTTTTTCGAAATTCCGGAAACAGACGGGATTCTTTACGGAGAGGGAGAGGAAAGTTTTCCCCGGCTGGTTCAGTATTATGTGGAAAACCGGGGAAAAATGCGGGTAAAATGTGGACAGGGAAAGCCGGAGTCTTCGCCGGTTCCCTTTGGCTGTGCCTGGCGGAAGCCGGACGGAACCATCGGGATCACGCCGCCTGCGCCCTTTACCGATATGGGAAAGATCCCCTTTGTTTATCAGAATCTTAAAGAGTTTGAAAACAGGATCCCCTATTATGAGACAAGCCGCGGCTGCCCTTTTTCCTGCAGCTACTGCCTTTCTTCTATAGATAAGACGCTGCGGTTTCGTCCGTTGGACCAGGTCTTTTCAGAGCTTTCCTTTTTCCTGGAGCATAAGGTCCCGCAGGTCAAGCTGGTGGATCGGACGTTCAACTGTAAGGAAAAGCGGGCCATGGAGATCTGGCAGTTTCTGCGTGATCATGACAATGGGATCACTAATTTACATTTTGAGATCGAGGCGGATATTCTGGGGCCGGAAGCACTGGAGCTGTTAAAAACCCTTCGCCCAGGTCTGATCCAGCTGGAGATCGGCGTTCAGTCGGCGAACCCGAAGACACTGGAGGCGATTCACCGGCGGACCGATCTGACGAGGCTGAAGGAGATCACCGGAACGATCCAGAGCGGTCATAATATCCATCAGCATCTGGATCTGATTGCCGGACTTCCCTGGGAGGATTATGAGAGCTTTGGCCGTTCCTTTGATGTGGTCTACGGAATGAAGCCAGACCAGCTTCAGCTTGGATTTTTAAAGGTTCTGCGGGGAACCTCCATGTATGAGGATGCAAAGCGGTATCAGATCCTTTATCAGGCGGAAGCACCGTATGAGGTCCTGGAGACGCCGTGGCTGTCCCATAAAGAGGTCATCCGGCTAAAGCAGGTGGAGGATATGACCGAAATCTATTACAACAGTGGGCAGTTTCCCAATACCTTAAATGTCCTGGTGCCACTTTACGGAACTGCGTTCGGGCTTTTCGAAGCGCTGGGAAAGGCGTATCGGGAGGCCGGCATGAACGGGAAGAAGCATGTACGCGCCGCAGTCTATGAAATTCTTCTGGAAACGGCAGGAACGTGGTTTCCGGCGGAAAAAGAACGGCTTCGCGGCCTCCTGACCCTGGATTTCTATCTGCGGGAGAATGTGAAAAAGCGCCCGGCCTTCTGTGTGCCGGAATTAAGCCATGAAGAGGAACGGGAGCTTCTTATTAAGATCAGACCGGAGCTTTCCATGAAGGAGCTGTTAAGGCGGTTCCATGTGGAACGGATCAGCGGGGAGATCTGTGTTTTTGACTATGAACGGCGTGATATTTTAACGGGAAATGCTGGACTTTTTCCGGTTTTGGCGGTATAACAAAGGGCAGGCGGCAAAAATGCGTGCGGAGGCAGCCGGTATTGTCCGGAGATGAGAAAACCGTGCACCGCAGACGGAATACGGTGCCGCAGAAGGAGTTTTGAAGCTTCAGATTAGGAGGAATATCTGTCATGATGAATATGAACAACAAAAAGACAAAGCAGATCCTGTTTGGCGT
>CAKRJM010000268.1 GCA_934351765.1 uncultured Lachnospiraceae bacterium
ACGCACATCGCTCCTGGTCTTCATGCTGATGTTTGCACTGATAATAGAAGATACACTGCTCATTCCCCCTGCCGCGCTGAGCACACTGGACAGTCCGGTGAACATGGCCTGAACCGCCACGCCCACCAGGATGATCCGGATCGGGCTTAAGCCCCCCTTCCAGGAAAGGGAATAAACCAGGAAAAACGCCAGAAGTCCGCCAAGGAATGCAAACAGCGGCGTAAAGAAATACAGCATGGGGAAAAAGGTGGAGACCACCACGGCAAAAAAGCTTGCTCCGCTGGTGATGCCGATGATTCCCGGATCCGCCAGAGGATTCTTTAAAACTGCCTGGAACAGCACACCGGAAACGGCCAGCGCCGCTCCTGCCATCATGGAAATAAAGATCCGCGGGAACCGCAGGTCATAGACCGTGGCAACCGTCTTATCGTAGCTTATAAACAGCCCCTTAAAAAGCCGGGAAAAGGTCACATGGAGGCTGCCGGTGTTGACCGCCCAGAAAAACAGGACGATAAGAGCCATTATGACCACGGCAAAGGAGAACACTCTCCTGGCCGTTCCCGTATGTCCGGTCATTTTTTTCTTCGTCATATCCGTTTATCCTTACCTGAAATTTTTTTTTGCGGAACCGCCCTGCGGCGGAGCCGGTATTCTTACCGCAGCCGCCGCAGACAGCCTTATGATTCCGCTTCGGTGGGCTGGTAGGTCTCCCAGCTTCCCTCGTAAAACATCTGGTACAGCTCGTCCAGGCCGGTTGTCCAGTCGAAGGTGGCCGACATGTTAAAGATGGTGTAGTCAAGCTGATATACATGGCCCTCCTGCACCGCCCGGAAATTCTGCCAGATGGTATTGGTCGCAAATTCCTCGGAAAACATCTCCATGGCCTGCTCAGGGATTCCGTGGGCCGTTAAAAGAATGTAATCGGGATCCAGCTCATAAAGCTGCTCCGTATTCCAGGTTAAAAATGCCTCGCCGCTGTCATCGGAAACCACGTTGGTCCCGCCTGCCATCTCCACCAGGGCGCCCACATAGGAATTGGGCGTCGCCTCGATATAGGAGCCGGGCAGACCCATAAGGATCAGAACCTTCGGAGATTCCTTTCCGGCGATCTTCTTCTGGTAATCGTCCAGGAACGCATGATACTCGCCCACATACTTCTTTGCCAGATCCTGCTTTCCGTACTTCTCGCCAAGCAGCTCGATGGTGTCATATAATCCCTCCACGGAGCTTACATCAAGATAAGTCACCGGCAGATCCGCAGAAGAAAGCTTGGAATCCTGGCCTGGAATCATGCTGGACGTGGTCTTTCCCGCGCTTCCGCCGCCGGTCATCAGCACATCGGTGGGATCCAACGAGGAGATGATCTCCAGATCCGGATTCATGGCCATGCCCACCTTCGTGCAGCTCTGGTACCGCTCCGGGATCTCGCTTGACGTATCAGGAATTCCCACCAGATCGATCTCCAGCATGTCACAGATCTTCATGATGGACGGCGTTGTTGCCACCACGCGGGCATCGCCGGAAGTGCTTTCTGCCGCAGTGCTTCCTCCGGTTTCTGCCGCACCGTCTGTCCCGGTTTCTCCGGCTGCATCCGTCTCGTTCTGAGATGCCGCCTTTGTTCCGGCAGCGCTTTCGCTGTCCGGGTGCTGGTTCACACAGGCCGTCATAGAAAGTCCCATCATCAGGGCGAGGACGGCTGCCGCTGCCCGCTTTATCGGTTTCCTGATCACTTTGTATCCTTCTTTCTCTTTACAAGGATCACGGCTGCGCCTGCGATGATCACCGCTGCCAGTACCACGATCACAACAATCAGAACGGTATTCACGCTGCTTTCCTTAGACTGGGCTTCGGTCTCAGCCGCCCTGGTGGATTCTGCTT
>CAKRJM010000269.1 GCA_934351765.1 uncultured Lachnospiraceae bacterium
ACGACGCCATTACGGAAATCGGTGCGGCCATCTACTGCAACGGAAAGATGGAGCGGCAGTTTCAGACCTTTGTGGACCCGGAGCGCAGGCTCCCGCCGAAGATTGTCGAGCTCACCGGCATCACCGATGAAATGCTGAAGGGGGCACCGAAAATCTCCCAGGCCATACCGGAATTCTTGGAATTCTGCGGAGACCGGCCCTTGGTGGCCCACAATGCGGACTTTGACGTGAGCTTTGTGAAGGCAGCCTGCCAGAGACTGGGCCTGCCCTTTGCGCCGCTGTATCTGGATACCCTGGTGATGGCGGAGGGCCTGCTGCCGGGACTGAGCCGCCACAAGCTCAATATTGTGGCGGATACCCTGAGCCTGCCTGCCTTTAACCATCACCGTGCCGTGGATGATGCCATGACGGTGGGATATATGCTGGAGCGTTTTTTTGCCATGCTGGAGGAGAAGGGCATCACTCAGGTCTCTCAGATCAATGACGCCATGAGCGAGATGAAGGCCGGCAACAAGCTGGCCACCCTAAAAACGCGCCACATTATTATCTATGCGAAAAACAACACCGGCCTTCGGAATCTCTATCGCCTGATCTCCTATGGCCACTTGAAGTATTATAAGCGCAACCCACGAATTCCCAAAAGCGAGCTGGTGGCCTGGCGAGAGGGGCTGATTATCGGCTCTGCCTGTGAGGCGGGAGAGCTGTTCCGGGCCATGGTGGAAAACCGAAGCTGGGATGAGCTGCTGCGCATCGCCTCCTTCTATGACTACCTGGAGATTCAGCCCATCTGCAACAACCGTTTTATGCTGGAAAAGGGCATGGCGGAGGACGAAGAGGAGCTGCGCGGCTTCAACCGTACGATTGTCAAGCTGGGCGAAGAGATGGGGAAGCCCGTCGTCGCGACCGGAGACGTGCATTTCCTGGACCCGGAAGACGAGATTTACCGGCACATTCTGCTTGCCACCAAGCAGATGCCGGACGCGGACAAGCCGCTTCCAATTTACTTCAAGACGACAGACGAGATGCTGGAGGAGTTTTCCTACCTGGGCGCGGAAAAGGCGTATGAGGTCGTCGTCAAAAATACCAATATGATTGCCGACTGGTGCGAGACCGTGCGGCCCGTGCCGCACAATCTGTTTGCGCCGAAGATCGAAAACTCTGTGGAGGACCTCAAGGAGTTGGTCTACGGCAAGCTCCACCGGCTCTATGGCGAAAATCCGCCGGAGCTGATTCAAAAGCGCGTGGACACAGAGATGCACGACATCATCTCGTGCCATTACGACGTGATTTATATGTCGGCGCAGAAGCTGGTGCAAAATTCTCTGGAGCATGGCTACCTGGTCGGCTCGCGTGGTTCGGTCGGCTCGTCGATCGTCGCGTTCATGTCCGGCATTACGGAGGTCAACTCCTTCCCGCCGCACTACCGCTGCCCCAAGTGCCAGTTTACAACCTTTGAAGTGCCGGAGGACTGCGCCTGCGGCGCGGACCTTCCGGACGCAGTGTGCCCGAAGTGCGGCGCGCAGCTCGACAAAGACGGGTTCAATATCCCGTTTGAAACCTTCCTCGGCTTCGGCGGCGATAAGGTGCCGGATATTGACCTCAACTTCTCCGGCGAGTATCAGGCCAGAGCGCATGCCTACTGCGTGGAGATGTTCGGCTCTGACCACGTGTTCCGCGCGGGTACAATCGGCACCGTGGCCGAGAAGACGGCCTACGGCTATGTGAAAAAGTACCTCTCAGAGCGCGAGATGACCGTCAGCAAGGCCGAAGAGAACCGCCTGGCATCCGGATGCGTCGATGTCAAACGCACGACAGGCCAGCACCCGGGCGGCCTGGTCGTCATTCCGCAGGAAAACGAGATTTGGGACTTCTGCCC
>CAKRJM010000270.1 GCA_934351765.1 uncultured Lachnospiraceae bacterium
CCGGAATCTTCCCATTCATCAGCTGGAGTAATTTTTCTGCCAGCTTCCGGACATATTCCTCTTTTGAAAAATCTACAGTTGTCAAGGTAGGGCTTATAACCTCTGCCAGATAAATATTATCGTTTCCGATAACCCCTACCTCCTCCGGAACCTGTAATCCAAGCTTCTTCAGTTCCTGGATCACCTGGATTGCGATATAATCATTTCCGCAGATAAAGGCAGATGGCCGTTTTTCCTTGTCTCCCTGAAGCATCATATTGACAACACTTTTCAGAATACTGTCAATCGATTCTGTCTCTGTACATACAAACTCTTCTTTTAATGCAAGTCCATTTTGTTTCATGGCATCCATATAAGCTCTTACACGGAATCCAGCATCACTCAGGCCCTGGGTTCTGTACCGGATCGGCGGAATCAACGCGATTTTTCTGTATCCCCGTATTGCCAGGTAATTGACGCTTTTCTTTACACCATCCATTAAATCCGGAACCAGTGATATGATTCTGGGATTCAACTCTCCGTATTTCCTTGTCTTATACAGAACTACCGGAATTCCGGCTTCAGCGATTTCATTTAACTGTGCGGTCGAGAACCGGTTGGACATCATAAAGATCCCGTCAAACCGTCTTGCAATCAGCATCTGGATAAAGTCCTCTCCATCTCTGCTGTAACAGTGGGATACATAATATCCTTTCTCAAACAGAAGCGTTTCGGCTCCCTCCAGCCAGTCATTTCGCAGGTTATCGCATACAAACGCAACCTGCATGGTACGATTGGTTTTTAACCCTCTGGCCTGTATATTGGGCCGGTACTGCAATTCTTCAATCGCTTTCTTTACCGCAAGGGTTTTTTCCTCGCTGACATACTTGGAAGAATTTATCACGTATGATACAACTGCAGGAGAGACACCGGCCAGCTTTGCCACATCGTTTCGCGTGACCCGCTTTGGCATATCAGATGTCTTCAAAAATAGTTCTCCTCTCCATCGCCGTATGGTATATGGATCGTTTGTTTTTTAGTTACTCGTGTTGCTGTCTCTCTCCAACTATACCTACATGATTTCTTTTCTTGTATGTATCATAGCACTCTGTCTTACCTCTGTCAACTGTTTTTCCAAAAAACACCTGGTTGCAAACACTTTTGTCATATTTCCTATTTGTATCTCAATTGTTTTGTGCATTTTGCCAGGAATCCAGCAAAATCGTACCGTTTTGTTTTAAGGATCTCACTCTCATATAAAACGGAAAGGCGGCCTTCTTTCGCAGACCGCCTTTCCTCTATGGTTATATGGTTTCCGTCTTCAGTATTTCTCTTACTCAGCTTTCATAAAAATCTCCGCCATGGGAGAATCCTTCGGCAGAATCAAAGTATTTCCGGTTCCGGTCAGCGATGCCTTTGCCGCATCCAGGGAGCGGACGAAGCTGTAAAAATCAGCCTTCTCCTGATCGGCATATGCCTCAGATAAAATCTTCATGTATTCTGACTCACCCTCGGCGATGATACCGGCTGCCTGGGCATTGGCATCGGAAAGCATGATCTCCACTTCCTTGTCAGTGGTGTTGCGGATCTTCTGTGCCTCAGAATCGCCCTCAGCCTGATAGGTGGCTGCGATCTTACCGCGTTCGGAGATCATCCGCTCGTAAACGGCCTCCTTATTGTCCTCCGGAAGATCCAGCTGCTTCAGATCCAGCAGATCAAGAACGATTCCGTAGGAATCCATGGCACTTCCAAGCTCCTCCATGATCGCCGTCTGGAGTTCCCCGTCCCTGGCCGCGATCACATCATTCTGGGTCATGTTGCTGATCACGTTTTTAATTGCATTGTAAACAGCTGCGTCGATTCTCTGCTCGGCACTGGTCTCCGA
>CAKRJM010000271.1 GCA_934351765.1 uncultured Lachnospiraceae bacterium
CGCCGCATGACTGCCGCCATACCTTTTCCCGGCTGTGTGAAAAATACGGCGTACGGGAAAACGACCGGAAGCGGATGCTGGGACATTCCTTCTCCGGAGACATTACAAACAGCGTTTACGGGCACCGGGAACTGGAAGATCTGCGTGTAGAATTAGAAAAGATTAGATAGTGTTACTAATTTGTTACTAACCGCAACGTTTTTCATGTGTTTTTTTAATGCGTCACACCACTAAAAAATGTCCGATTTTCCGCGTAAACACGCGGTTTTCCGCTTACTTAAGCCATTTCTTTACGATCATATGTTCTTAACGATTTCTTAACATTCTTTTAACACTCTTTTCCTTAACCCAATTCTTGCTTTTCCCAGGGGAACATACTATAATAGCATGTGGTTTACTCTGCCCTGAAACAGGTTTCGGGGTTTGACCTTCGCGGTCCGCAGGGGCGGATCGTGCGATACTAGAGAGAAAAAGGTGTTTTTATGTCTAATTATAATAAGCTGGGAATTGATATTGGCTCCACGACCGTAAAGGCCGCCATTCTCACTCCCGACAATCAGGTACTGTTTTCCGCCTACGAGCGCCACTATGCCAACATTCAGGAAACACTGGCGTCGCTTTTACGCCGGGCATTGGAGCAGCTTGGCCCCATGGAGGTGCACCCGGTTATCACCGGCTCCGGTGGACTTACCATCTCCAGGCATCTGGAGGTGCCGTTTGTGCAGGAGGTTGTGGCCGTTGCCACCTCGCTCCAGGATTATGCCCCCCGGACAGATGTAGCCATCGAGCTGGGCGGCGAGGATGCCAAGATTATTTACTTTACCGGCGGAATCGACCAGCGCATGAACGGGATCTGTGCCGGCGGAACCGGCTCCTTCATTGACCAGATGGCCTCTCTTTTGCAGACAGATGCCGCAGGCTTAAACGAGTACGCGAAAAACTATAAAGCAATTTATCCCATCGCAGCGCGATGCGGGGTATTTGCCAAATCGGATATCCAGCCCCTTATCAATGACGGTGCAACAAAAGAGGATCTGGCTGCCTCTATTTTTCAGGCAGTTGTAAACCAGACCATTTCCGGCCTGGCCTGCGGCAAGCCCATCCGCGGAAACGTGGCATTCCTAGGCGGCCCGCTCCATTTTCTTTCCGAGCTGAAGGCGGCTTTTATCCGTACCTTAAAGCTGGAGGGTGATGCTATCATCGCACCGGAGCATTCTCATCTGTTTGCCGCCATCGGCGCAGCCATGAATCCAAAGGAAGACGTTTCTACCTCACTGGAGGCGCTCTGCGAAAAGCTTACCCACGGCGTCAAGATGGAATTTGAAGTAAAGCGTCTTGAGCCCTTATTTAAAAACCAGGCCGACTATGATGCCTTCCTTGCCCGCCACAGTGAGCATAACGTGGCAACTGCCGATCTGGACAGCTACGAGGGCGACTGCTTTCTGGGCATTGATGCCGGTTCTACCACCACCAAGGTAGCTCTGGTGGGTGAGGACGGTTCTCTGCTGTATTCCTTCTACTCCAATAACAACGGCAGTCCCTTAAAGACAACGATCCGCGCCATGAAGGAGATCAGCGAACTGCTTCCTCCAAGCGCATCGATCCGCTATTCCTGCTCCACCGGTTACGGAGAGGCCCTGATCAAGGCGGCCCTGATGCTGGATGAGGGCGAGGTTGAGACTGTGTCCCATTATTATGCCGCCTCCTTCTTTGACCCGGAGGTAGACTGTATTCTGGACATCGGCGGCCAGGATATGAAGTGTATTAAGATCAAGAACCAGACCGTGGACAGCGTCCAGCTAAACGAAGCCTGCTCCTCCGGCTGCGGTT
>CAKRJM010000272.1 GCA_934351765.1 uncultured Lachnospiraceae bacterium
CGAGCACCGCCACTGCAAAAAGAAGCAGCGCTGCAAGCAGGAACCGGACTGACTTTTTCATTTCTCTCATAGTTTAATCCTCCCTGTCTTTTTAGTTTCCACGTTTTTCATCGATCATATATAATAACGCATTGCAGATGGCAGCCGCCACATTGCTTCCGCCCTTTCTGCCTCTTGCGACAATATAGGGTACCTCTGTTTCCATGATCAGTTCTTTAGACTGAACCACGTTGACAAAGCCCACCGGCACGCCGATAACAAGTGCCGGAGAAAGCTTTCCCTCCTTCACCAGCTCATAAATCCGGATCAGAGCCGTCGGTGCATTTCCGATGGCAAAGATCAAAGGCTGATCCATGGCCGCTGCCTTATCAATGCTGGCGACCGCCCGTGTTGTACCGTTTTTCTTTGCTTCTGCCGCTACATCCTCATCGCTCATAAAGCAGTACACCTGACCGCCGTATTTTGCCAGGCTCCGTTTGTTGATCCCGGCACGGCCCATCTGGGTATCCGTCACGATCGAAGCGCCGCTTCTGATGGCTTTCAAAGCCTTCGCGATCACATCGTCTGAAAAACATAGCGTATCGGCATACTCAAAATCTGCTGATGTATGTATGACCCGCTTGATAAGCGGTGCTTTTTCCTCATCAAGGATTCTGTCTCCAAGTTCCCTGGTGATGATCTCAAAGCTGCGCTTTTCAATCTCACCCGGAAGCACCTCTTCCAGTTCTACTTTCATGCTGTCCTCCTAAAATTCGATGCCTTTTCTTGCATGGATTCCCCGGTCAAAGGGATGCTTTACCTTCCGGATCTCCGACACATAGTCTGCCAGCTCGGTAAGCTCAGGAGCCGGATCCCGTCCGGTCATGACCACCTCCAGATTTTCAGGCCGGTTCTTTAAAAATTCCAGGAATTTTTCCCGGTCAACCAGCCCATGTCCGTATGTGGCAATGATCTCGTCCATGACAAGCACCGTATCTTTTGTCTCTGTCGATCTCACAGACGCCCGTTCTGCCTGTTCAAGCATTTCCTGATAAACAGACGCCGCCTCTTTTTTTTCCTCTTCGGTCATATTCCAGAAGAATCCAAAATTTCTTTCGCAGGGAATCAGCCGGATCCCCGGAATCCGTTCCAGTGAAGTCAGCTCTCCGGAGCAGTCTGTCTTCAAAAAACGTACAAATACCACCGAAAGTCCGCAGCCGGCGCTCCGGACGGCCTGCCCGATGGCTGCCGTTGTTTTTCCTTTTCCTTCCCCGCAGTAAATCTGAATCAATCCCTTCATCGATTGTTTCCTGCCTTTCCCTATGCTATATTTTATCAGCTTTTTCCGATTCTGTCAGTCTCTTTTCGGCCGTTTTTCTTCTCTAAACCCCTGCCTCCAGAATCCGGTAAACCGCATCCATATCCATGTTCCTGCGGATTCCGTCCGCCAGAAGATCATACTGCTGTTCCTTATAGGCATTCATATCAAAGGCATGGACCGCATCGGCTGAAAGCCCCTTCTTTTCCAGCAGTCCGCCCACCAGAGCCTTGCAGACAGCCTCCTCATCGAAGATTCCGTGGATATAGGTTCCGCATACGTTTCCTGCTCTCGCCCCGTCAAACCGTCCGTCAGACAGGCGGGTAAGAGGCACTGCGCCGTCCTTGAATGTGGTGATTCCCATATGGATCTCATATCCGGTAAAGGAAATCCCCGAGATATCCGGCGTCGGAAGAAAGCTTCCGGTCATCTGGGTTCTTGTTTTCTGCTGTTCAAAAACCGTATCCATGGGAAGAAGCCCCATGCCGCGGATCTCCCCGCCGGCGTCCACATGATGC
>CAKRJM010000273.1 GCA_934351765.1 uncultured Lachnospiraceae bacterium
ACGCCCCGGATTCTGCCGCTTAATCACAGTGTTCTTCATCTGCATTGCGATAGCTGTTCTGTTCTTCATTCTTCTGACTATTTCGGAAGTTATTCCTGGAAGAATTCTTCTGGCTGTTCCGCTCCTGATTCCTGGAAGAATTTCTCTGGCTGTTTTCCATGCCGTTCTTCTGGTTCATGCCGCCACAGTTTTCCTGTTTGCTGTAATCATTATTTCTGGTGTTTGCCATTGTCATAGCCCTCCTGTATAAATGAAATAATCATCCTGCGTCATCTAGTATGGACAGCTCCGCTCATTTTATACCCCAACTTCATAAAAGCTTCACTTGATTTCTTTCGAAAAATGTGAGATTCTAATGTTGTCCTGGTTTTAACAGGCAGAAAGGATCACACTATGACAAAAAATGAATTTTTAGACGGTCTGCGTCGTGCGCTCAACGGGCAGGTGCCTCCGCCCACCGTATCGCAGAACCTGGAATATTATCGTTCCTATATTGCTACCGAAGAATATAAAGGCCGCAGCGAGGAGGAGATTCTGGAGGAGCTCGGTGATCCCCGCCTCATCGCCCGCACCATCATTGATGCCGGCGGCCAGCCCTCCAAAAGCGCCGGGGACGGTTATGACCCTTACAATGGTTATCAGCAGTATGAAGCTGAAGCCGACTCTTCTCCGGATCCACAGCAAAAAAGCGGCAGCTCCTTCCACAGCTACCGTTTAAGCAAGGGCTGGATATTCGCCATTGTTTTCTCGGTTCTGTTCCTGTTCTTCGCGGTTCTTTATTTCGTATTCAAGGCCGCCTTTAAGCTGCTGTTTTCATTCCATGGCATCTGGTTCTGGGCAATCCTGCTGGTGATCATCTTCAACTTGACCAGACGGCGGCAGTAGATGCCCGGCAGCGGTTCACGATTTATTTTACAACAGAAAGGAATTTTATCTTATGAGAGCAGTTGTCCAGCGTGTCAGAGAGGCCTCTGTCACCGTTGACGGAGCCGTGACCGGTTCCATCGGAAAGGGGTACCTCGTCCTGCTTGGCGTCGGCGAGGGAGATACGAAAGCAGACGCCGACCGAATCGTTAAAAAGCTGGTGAATCTCCGGATCTTCCCCGATGAAAATGACAAGATCAATCTTTCAATCCAGAACGTGGAAGGCTCCCTGCTAGTCGTTTCCCAGTTTACCCTCTATGCGGACTGCCGCCACGGCAACCGCCCCAGCTTCACCCAGGCTGCAAAGCCGGATCTTGCCGAAGATCTTTACGAATACTTTATGGAAAAATGCCGGGAGACCATTCCTGTCGTAGCCCACGGTGTATTCGGCGCCCATATGGATGTTCGTCTCTGGAACGACGGACCCTTCACCGTCATCCTGGAATAACCAGGATGACGGTTTTATAACGAACGAAAACAGGGCCTTGCCCCACAAAAAAAGAGATACAGCACAAAACTGTATCTCTTTACTGTCACGCGGCAGAGAAGATTCGAACTCCCGACACCTTGGTCCGTAGCCAAGTGCTCTATCCAGCTGAGCTACTACCGCATATCGACAAGAAAAGATTATAACATATTCTTTTCTTTTTGGCAAGTAATTTTTGCATTTTTTTAACAAGTGCCGGCGACCGGAATCGAACCGGTACGGCTTTAAGGGCCGCAGGATTTTAAGTCCTGTGCGTCTGCCAGTTCCGCCACGCCGGCATGTATGTTAAAAAGCTGCAGGTATACCTGCAAGCGACCCGGATGGGGTTCGAACCCACGACCTCCGCCGTGACAGGGCGGCGCTCTAACCAGCTGAGCCACCGGGCCAT
>CAKRJM010000274.1 GCA_934351765.1 uncultured Lachnospiraceae bacterium
CCGTCTGCATAATCCTGATCCCGGTCATATCGATCCAGATCATAATCATCATCTTCATAAACAGAATCATATCCCTCATCGTAAGAATCATTGAGAACCGGATTTGTCTCCTCTTCGTCATCATAGGAAGTTCCCGAATAGGAAGATTTCGTTGAATAGGTACTTCCATATCCTTTGCCGGAAGTACTTCCATAAGAATCGGATTTCCCACCGGAATACGAACTTCCGTAAGAATACGAACTTCCATAAGAATACGAACTGCTGCCGCTTTCAGAAGTCTTTGTTTCGATATCTGCCCGGAATGATGTAGTTTCATAAGAACCGGTTTTTATCTCTTTGGTCTCTTCTTCCGCGATCTCTGCGGTTGTTTCAACAGTTTCCACCGCTGCTTCTGTTTTTGCTTTTTTTGACGCCGCTGTGATCGCTGAACCACAGAACAGTAACATACAGCCAGCCAGTAACATCGCTCCTAAAAATCCATTTTCTCTGATCGTTCTCATATCCGTTTCTCCTTTTTCTTAATTGTTTTCGGTTTTTCGGGCTGAATACTTATGCGTTTCCATTTTCTTCAAAATAAAAATGAGGACCCGATAAGCATTTGCCCTTATCTGATCCTCATTATAGATCCTTAGCTGTCCAATAAATATACCTGCTATTTCCGATTTGTTACTATTCGCGTTTTTTGAGCTTCTGTCGATCCTGAAGTATCAAATTTCTCAAATCAATCCCTTGAAAAGCCTCTCAATGCAGTGCTTTCTTGGGGCAGACCTTCGTGCATTCATAACATAAAATACATTCCGTCCCGTTTTTCCGGTTTCGCGATTCGTTGCAGACCTCCACATTCATCGGGCAGACCTTCTCGCATTTTCCGCAGTGCACGCATTTTTCTTCCTCGCAGTGAACCCGCAGCAGGGAAAAATAGCTCATGGGCTTCAAAAAGGCCGTGACCGGACAGAGATACTTGCAGAATGCCCGGTTATCCTTAAACAGAAACGCCAGAAGGATTCCTGCCCCATAATACATCACATTTCCCAAAAGGAACAGCCAGAACATGATCTGTTCCAGATGGGACACTCTGCTGAAGAACAGCGCTGCGACCAGCACAAACGACAGTACAAACATCACGTATCGAAGTGCCCCCAGCTTCTTGTTCCGCGGCTTTTCCGGTATTTTATACGGCAGAAAATCAAGAACCATGGCTGTCCAGCAGGCGTAGCCGCACCAGCCCCGTCCAAACAGAAGCGGTCCGAAGATCTTTGCCACCGCGTAATGGATCGTCGCCGCCTCAAATGTTCCTGAAAACAGATAGTACCAGAAGCCCTCGATCTGCATATTTTCCCGCGACAAGATTCCCAGATAGACCAGCATATAAAGCCCCACTGCCAGCTGCACGACATGTCTCGCATACCGTTTTCCGGCAGTGAACAGCGTAAGCCCCGCCGCCAGGCAGATCCCGATATAGCTGAAGTTCAACAGATAAAACAGATTGTCCTTTGTAAGCCACAATACGACAGCCACTGTCTCAAACAGCACCAGTATGGCCGCCAACGGCAGATACTTCTTCATATGAACTCCTTTTCCTGCTTCATTATTTCTCCATACAGGCATTACTCCTGCCCGTAGGCTTTCTGCCATAAAGATATCATCTGCCTTGCCCCATGTCAATTCAAGTTTCCGTAAATAAAAATCCTGAAACTTTCAAAAGGCTGACTTGAAAAAGTAAATTCCAGTGCAGGGGTAAATTCCACTGGACATAAAAATTCCTTGATTTTATCAAATT
>CAKRJM010000275.1 GCA_934351765.1 uncultured Lachnospiraceae bacterium
TATATCCCTTTTCACGGAGTGCCTCATAAACCCGCGCCAGAATCTCTCCGGCCTCCGGTCTGCCCTCCTGCGATGCACTGAAAAATTGTGTTCTGTGTATATCTCCCATTTTATTCACGTCCTTACATGCTTGTATTTCTATTTTATACCAAATCGAGGTACCTATCAAGAGGTTTTTTCAGCCCGCAGGATTCCGTCCGCCAGAACACCGCCAAGCTTTACTAAAAGTAACCTTCCCGGCTTCATCGTTTCCTCCGTTTTTTCCTCTATGGGAACCGCCGCCTTTACATACTCCCTTGTAAAGCCAACCATATAAGGCTTCCCCTCGATCTCATGGATCTCTTCCAGTAAGATCTCTGTTTCTTTTCCATCATAAAAGCTCCGGAATTCCTCCGACAGCCGTTTTTCCAGGGCAAGTGCCAGATGGCTCCGCTTTGTCTTGATCTCTTCCCTTACCTGACCGGACATACCGGCCGCCTTGGTACCCTTTCGCACCGAGTATTTAAAAATATGCATTTCATAAAATCCGATCTTTTCCAGAAAGGAAAGGGTTATCTGAAATTCCTCCTCCGTCTCTGCCGGAAAGCCCACGATCACATCGGTTGTGATGGCCGGGTGCTTAAAATATTTCCGAAGGAGTGCACAGGCTTCTTCATACTCTGCCGTGGTATAATGGCGGTTCATGCGCTTTAAGGTTAGATCGCAGCCGCTCTGGAGAGACAGATGAAAATGCGGACAGAATTCCGGGATCTCCGAGATCGCAGCCGCAAACTCCTCTGTAATGATCCGAGGCTCCAGAGAGCCAAGCCGGACTCTGGCGATCCCCGGAATCGCAGCCACCGACCGGATCACCTCCAGCAGTGCCGTTCCATCCAGTCCTGCCGGCGGATGCTCCAGAAAATCCTTTCCGTAGGACGATAAATGGATTCCCGTCAGGACTACCTCTTTATAGCCCTGCGCTGCGAGATTCTCCACCTCTGATAAAATATCCGAAAGTGCCCGGCTCCGGATCCGTCCCCGCATATAGGGAATGATGCAGTAGGAGCAAAACTGATTGCAGCCATCCTGGATCTTGATAAAGGCTCTCGTATGCTCCGCCGTCCGCTTTAAGGTCATCAGCTCATATTCGCTGGTATGGGACAGATCCACTACTGCCTGCTCCGGCTCCGGATCCTCAAAAAATGTCTTCAGAAGCTCCGGGAGTCTTGCCTTCTGGTTATTGCCGATGACCAGATCGGCATCTCCCCGCTCCAGGATCTCCTTTGCCGATCCCTGAACATAACAGCCTGCTGCCACGATCACAGCATCGGGATTCTGCTTCTTCGCCCGATGGAGCATCTGTCTTGATTTCCGGTCTGCCATGTTGGTCACACTGCAGGTATTGATCAGATAGACATCTGCCTTTTCCTCAAAGGGTACCAGTTCATAGCCATGCTCCTCCAGAAGCTGCCCCATCGCCTCAGTCTCATAGGCATTGACCTTGCAGCCCAGATTATGAAGCGCTGCCTTTCGTTTTTTCTGTTCCATGGGAATCTCCTTTATAGTTTGAAGCAAATTTACACATGCATTTTATCCAATACTTCCGTTCGCTCTCTTGACTTTTCTTCGGTTTCTGTCTAGTATTATAGTAAGCCGAAATGATCCCCTTACAGATTCATTTTCTGATCACCGGGATCTTTCTGATATAGAGGAAGGGAGAATGTATTTCAATGAAAACTG
>CAKRJM010000276.1 GCA_934351765.1 uncultured Lachnospiraceae bacterium
TCATAAGAATCTTCCATGTAATCGTCGTCATCATCAATATTAAAAAAACTTCTAATAGAATCAAAAGCCATAATATCCTTCGTTCCTTTCTAGTTATAGTTTCTGTTTCCAAAAATGCCGGTTCCGACCCGGACATAAGTGGCGCCTTCCTCAATGGCAACTTCGTAGTCTCCGGTCATGCCCATGGACAGTTCTTTCATTTCTACGTTTGGAATGCTGGCGGCTTTGATCTCTTCGAAAACAGCCTTCATTTCTTTAAAATAGCCTCTGGCGTCTTCCGGATGCTCCACCGGCGGTGCAATGGTCATAAGGCCTTTTACCTTTACATTGGAAAGAGCTGCGATCTCCTTTACCAGCCCCATGGCTTCTTCCTTCGGCACGCCGCTCTTGGTTTCCTCACCGCCGATGTTAATCTCCACCAGCACATTACAGGTCACATTATGCTTCTGCGCTTCCTTCTGGATCTCCTGGGCCAGCCGCACAGAATCCACCGAATGGATCAGATACGCCTTATCCACAATGTATTTCACCTTGTTGCGCTGAAGATGACCGATCAGATGCCAGTGCAGCGGCTCGGTGATCACTTCCATTTTACTGCACATCTCCTGCACCTTATTCTCGCCGAAATCCACTACGCCGCACTCCATGATCTCACGGATCATTTCCACCGGTTTTGTTTTGCTGACAGCGATCAGCGTCACATCCTCCCGCTTTCTTCCGGCCCGTTCACAGGCTGCTGCGACCCGCGCTTCTACATCCTTCAGGTTTTCTTTTACCATAATCTTCCACCTCGATTTTTCTTGCAGACTGGCTTTATTCTAACATATTTCTTCCGTTTTGTGAACTCCCCTGACAGTCTAAGGCCATACTGGAATCATACCGGAATCCATGTCCTGCATAGTTTTCACAGTTCATGCCTTCCCACTTTGTCTGCTGTTCTTTTCTCCGTTTTTCTTGCTTTTTTCTCTTTGTTCCTTATAATAGGATCTGGAACCGGACAGGTATCCGGATGCCTGTTCGAATCACTTTAAATTATCGGATTATCAGGGAGCATTGTATGCAAAAACGTATTATTTTTACGGATGAAAAAAAGAGGGAGCTGAACAAACCGATTGACGGCCGTTTTCCCCTCCACATTGAGCATGAAAATATTCAGGACTTTCTTCGCTGCCAGGTTCCCTTTCACTGGCACCCGGAGCTGGAGATGGCCTTTGTGACAAAGGGCAGTATCATCTGCCAGGCTAACGGGACCACCTACCGTCTGACGGAAGGCACCGGTATTTTTTTTAATACCAATGTTCTTCATGCATACATGCAGGATAATGGCAACGGCTGTCTCTATAAGGCAATTCTCTGCGATATCAGCCTTTTGTTCGGTCCGCCGGGAAGCCTGATCTATGAGCGTTATATTACTCCCTTTCTCTCTGACACAACGCGTTCCAGTATCCTCCTGGACAGCAGTTCCTCCTGGCAGAGAGAACTGATCGACACCGCAGTTTCCATGGCAGACAAGGATCTTCAGCAGGCGCCTTTTCTGGAGCTTTCGCTTCTGGAGGGAATCACAAAGATCTGGCGGCTGCTCTGTGAACATACCGGTGCCGAGCGCCCCGCCTCCAGTCGTTCTGTCAGGGATATTACCCGTATGAAAGCCGCCATGGCCTACATCCAGGAGCACTGCGGCGGTTCCATCTCCCTGTCGGAGCTTGCATCTGTC
>CAKRJM010000277.1 GCA_934351765.1 uncultured Lachnospiraceae bacterium
GCAACCTGCTGATCAGCGATGCAGGCGGACTTTCCGTTCTGACTTCCTGGGCAGCCGGCAAGTTCTCCGCAAGCACCATCGCGAAGTACATCCAGGAGTTCGATATCGAGAACAAGATCAAGAACCGTACTCTGGTTCTCCCTGGAAAGGTTGCCGTATTAAAGGGCGATCTGGAAGCAAAGCTTCCTGGTTGGAACATCGTAGTAGGACCTACTGAGGCTGTACAGCTCGTTAAGTTCTTAAAGGATATGCAGGCTAACGGCCAGGCGTAATCCTTACTATTTCAATCAAAAGGAGAAAAACTATGGAAAAATTCGTAGCAATCGGTGAGAGACTTTCCACCACAGCCCCTGCAGTAAACAAGGCATTCCTGGAGAGAGATCCTGAGCCCATTTTAAAGAGAGCAAAGGCTCAGCTTGATGCCGGTGCAACTTACCTGGATGTAAACATCGGACCGGCTGACGGTTACGGCGAAGACCTGATGAAGTGGGCGGTTCAGCTGCTTCAGAGCAACTTCGACAATGTTCCCCTGGCTCTGGATACTTCCAACAAGGCTGCTATCGAGGCTGGTATCTCCGTATACAACCGTGCAAAGGGCAAGCCCATCGTAAACTCCGCTGATGCAGCAGGCAGAATCGAGAACATCGACCTGGCAGCAGCAAACGATGCCATCGTAATCGCACTTTGCAACGGCGAAGGCATTGCGGCAGACAACGACGAGCGTATGGGTTACTGCCAGATGCTTCTGGAAAGAGGCCTTTCTCTTGGCATGGAATCCGACGATATGTGGTTCGATCCGTTATTCCTGGTTATCAAGGGAATGCAGGACAAGCAGATGGACGTATTAAACTTCATCGGCGACCTGACAGATATGGGTCTGAAGACCACCGGCGGTCTGTCCAACAACTCCAACGGTATGCCCAAGCACATCCGTCCCATCATGGACTCCGCTATGGTAGCTATGGCTATGATGAAGGGTATGACCTCCGCAATCGTTAACCCTAATGACCTGAGACTGATGGAAACCATCAAGTCCTGTGATATCATCAGAAACGCAACTCTGTATGCAGATTCTTATCTTGAAGTTTAATTATGGGCTTTAAGGTGAGCAGTTATGTTTAAGGTAACATTTCAGTTTGAAAGCGGCGAAGGTGTGGAAGCCTTCGCTGCTTCCGGTGAAAACCTTCTTGAGATAGCGAGAAAAACAAATGTAGCTATCGATGCGCCCTGTTCCGGAAATGCCGCCTGCGGCAAGTGCCGGGTAAAGCTGCTGGAGGGCGAGCTGGATTCCCAGAAGACCCGCCATATCAGTGATGAAGAGTATGCAGAGGGCTGGCGCCTTGCCTGTGTCAGCAAGGTGATCGCAGATGTCAAGGTGATGGTTCCGGATATCGCTTCCGCCTATAAGAGCCGCATGAAAGCGGCTGATCTGAGTTCTCCCGAGGAATTGAAGATTTTTCAGGAGGCAAAGAGCGATCTGCAGGCCGCAGGAATCGAGCTGAAAAACAGCCTGGAGCTGGTAGCACTTACCATGAGTGCGCCGTCTCTTGACGATACCATGCCGGATGTAGAGCGGCTGGAGCGTGCGGTGGCGGCGGCCACGGGAATCAAAAAAGTGACCGTTCCGTACAGTGTATTAAAAGAACTCCCTGACAAGCTTCGGGAATATAACTTTGAGGTTCAGTGCGT
>CAKRJM010000278.1 GCA_934351765.1 uncultured Lachnospiraceae bacterium
GAAGGTCAAAGGACGCGCTTCCGCTTTCCACCTCAGCCTCCAGTTCGTCACAGGCCAGCTTCCCGCTCTGGAAGGCCCCGGCCTTCACCTGGATCTCCACCTGTTCAAAAACAGCGTCCCGCGGGATCGTCACATGAACCTCCCCCAGCGCTTTCTTTAAATAGATGCCCTGTCCGTCCACATAAAAGCCGCCGACTAACGAGCCGCCCTTCGTTTCCTCCTGTCCGGAGGTGATATGCCAGGTTCCGTCCTCCACATAACTGTCGATCCGGCTTCCTTTGCTGTATCCTACAACAGAAAACGTATCTCCTTCCTCCACGGAAAGGCTCCCCGCCTCCACCTCAAAGGAAAGATTCCTGATTGCCCCCTGCACCGTCTCATTCCGTGTTTCGATCTGCTCCGGTGTTGTCCTCAGCTCCCAGAACCGGATCCGAAATCCCATGGCAAAGCTTACGGACATGAACAGCAGCCCCAGCAGGCCAAAGGCCAGCGACAGCCACAGACAGATCTTTGTAAAATGTTTCATGCCGTCTGCCCTCCTCTCCTGATCCTTCTTCCGAAAAAGCCAAACAGATTTCCGATCATGTGGACCAGCGCCGGAATAGCCTTTCCGCAGAACCATACAGACAGAAGAAGCGCCAGAAGTCCCACAGCCAGCAGCACAAATCCGCCTCCGCCGATCATCATGCCGGCCGCCGGAACGGTAAACAGCTTCCCGATCCCGAGGCCTACCAGAACCACTCCGCTGAACAGAAATGCCGCTGCGCTGATGATCACCGCCAGAACGATCCCTCCTGCCGCACAGAGGATTCCGAGGGAAATCCCTCCTGCCAGACAGAACAGCCCGAAGCCCACAGGCACGGCAATGATCAGGCCACAGAGCATCAGAAATACTACGAACGGATTTCGAAGCTTCCACCTCTTTGTCCGGGTTGATTCCGTATAGCTCTGTTCAAATGGCTCCGAACCGTCGGTTCCCGAATCGCTGTTTGCTTCTGTATTCCAGCCATGATCCGGAGCTTCTCCGAATCCTTTTTCCTCTGTGCCGATCTGCTTTCTTCTCACCATCTCCGGCGGAACAAGCTCGCCGCCCGGCATTTTATAACAGTCATGCTCCACTCCATGCTCGGTGTATTCCGTTTCCTGCTCCTCAAAGCCGCCGTCCACGCCTGCACGGATCATGGCCGCCAGCCGTTCCGGACTTCCCAGCTCCGCGATCACCTCGGCTTCTTTTTCCGGTCCGGCGTCCTCGAAATAATCTTCATAATACTGGAGCGCTTCCTCCCGCTCCTCTTCGGACATATCCTGAAGAAGATACGCCAGCTCTTTCATATAAGTATTTCTGTCCACCTTAATCCTCCTCAAGAATCGCGGAAATCTTTCCCGAATAGCTTTTCCATTCGCCGCAGTAAAGGGCCAGCTGGGCACTTCCCTTGGGCGTCACCTTATAATAGCGCCGGTTCCGTCCCCCGAACTCCCGGTCATAAACTTCCAGACAATCGTCTTTCTGGAGACGCCGCAGTACCGGGTAAAGGGTCGATTCCGAAATCTCAATGGCCTCCCGCACTTCCTGAGTGATCTTATACCCGTAGGTTCCCTCGGCGTCTCTGGAAACCACCGACAAGACGATCGCATCCAGAAGCGCTGCTCCTGTGTTGAAT
>CAKRJM010000279.1 GCA_934351765.1 uncultured Lachnospiraceae bacterium
TCCCAATGCAGAAACACAGGAAGCTTTATGAATTGTTTGAAGATGAACGGATTCTGTATTTGACCAGAACCGGTTCTCACAGTGATTTGTTTTGGATTGCACAAAACATGTTTTGTCTAACAGAATGGAGTGAAACATAGTTTCCGAATTCCGGCATAAACTTAAATCGATGGATTCCCCGGAGGTTTGCTGTCCTTTGTATCTGAAACAGCTGAAAATCCGAATTATTTTCGCATTGGCTATGTTTATATTGTCTGCAAGTAACCATATATGGATTGCTGCGGCTGCGCCGGTTCATAAAGAAATTGATCGATCTGTGCAGACAGAAAACAGTCCGGCCATGCAGGAGGATGCCCCGTCGCCGTCCTCCCTTCATGCGTTGTCGGCGGTGCTTATGGATGGAGAGACCGGACGGATCTTATATGAAAAGAACGGGGACGAGGTGCGCCCCATGGCCAGTACCACCAAGATCATGACGGGGATCCTGGCGCTGGAGCTGGGAGAGCCGGAACAGGAGATTCCGGTGTCGAAGCTGGCGGCTGTCCAGCCAAAGGTCCATCTGGGTATGAACGAGGGGGAAACGTATCGGCTGGAGGATCTTCTGTATTCCCTCCTGCTGGAGTCTCATAATGATTCGGCGGTGGCTGTGGCGGAGGCCATTGGCAGCAGCGTGGAGGGATTTGCGGCGCTGATGAATGAAAAAGCAGAGGCGATCGGGTGTCATGATACCTGCTTTCTGACGCCCAACGGACTGGATGAAACCATGGAAACGGAAACCGGAATCAAGATCCATTCTACAACGGCAAAGGATCTGGCACGGATCATGCGCTACTGCGTCATGGAGTCGCCGAAGCGGGAAGCGTTCCGGACGATTACCAAAACTTCAGGCTATCGATTTACGGCAAACGGACGGAGCTTTTCCTGCCAGAATCATAATGCCTTTCTGCAGATGATGGACGGAGCCTTTTCCGGAAAGACGGGGTTTACCGGAGAAGCCGGCTATTGTTATGTGGGAGCGCTGGAACGGGAGGGAAAGACCTTAATCGTATCACTGCTTGCCTGCGGCTGGCCAAACAACAAGAGCTACAAGTGGAGTGATACAAAAGCGCTTATGAGCTATGGTCTGGAAGAGTTTGAAAACAAGACGTTTCCGGAGCCTGCGGAAGCCTTTTTCTGTCCGGTGGAAGGAGGAATTCCGGAAAGCGGCGATCTTTCGGATCAGGCACAGATACGGATCACGGAACAGCGCCCGGCAGATTTTCCAGAAGAAATCCTGCTGGGAAGCCATGAATCCATCACCCGCAGGATCACGGCGGCAAAAACGCTTACAGCTCCCGTTACCTCGTCCCAGACTGTCGGACAGGTGGAATACCGGATCGGAGACCAGGTGATCGCCGAAGCAGAGCTGCATCCGGAAACGGCGGTGGAGGCACTGACCTTTTCCTGGTGCGCAGAAAAGACAGTGGATCTGTTTCTGCTTCATGGCGGCCCTGGATCATAGCTATATTTTTCGCGGATCCATTGCCCAGGCCAGACAGAGGCAGCTAGAGTATGTGCCGGTTGGCTGGCCTGGGTGGGCCGCGAAAAGTAAGCCGGATTTCCGTTTACAAAGCTCCTCT
>CAKRJM010000280.1 GCA_934351765.1 uncultured Lachnospiraceae bacterium
AGCTGTGCCTTTGCCTTTTCCGGATCATATGCCGGAATCGTCAGCCTGGATTCATCTACAAACGGATGCTCATCAGAGAACGGGGCATAGAGAACCGTTCCCTCGCCCTCCAGCAGATGATCTACAATTGCCTGACGGTTGATTGCCATATTCAGAGCGTTTCTGCAGGCCGCATTGGGGATCTTGTCACTGGTGGTGTTGATGATCATTGCCTGATAAGCAAAATTTGAAACAGACTCGGTATCCAGCTCTTCATCTTCCTGTGCAGCCGGCCAGTCGGAAAGAGGAAGAGATGCAACACCTGCGCCCGCAACCACATCGATCTCACCGCTCATCAGACCGGAAAGGAGCTGTGTTCCCTCTACCACACGTAATACCAGACGGTCAATGTCGGGAGTACCAAGGAAATAATTCTCATTCTTTACCATTTCGATCCGCTCACCGTCAATGGAGGAATCATAGATAAACGGACCGGAACCGATCATATGATCTTTCCAGGTCTGCGCCTCGTTAAGCTCCGCCATGGTATACTGGCTGTAGATATGCTCCGGAACCACATAGAAATAACGGTTCATCATGGTCAAGAACGGTAAATCGTTCATTGCTTCTTTGAACACGATCCGTACTGTGTAATCATCAATCTTCTCAAAGCCGAAATTTTCTTCATCCTCACAAACGCCGCCAGACGTCGTACCCTTTACATATTTCATCTGATCGCGCTTTACCGAATTAAATTCCGGATTGGTATCCAGCTTTGCGCTGAAAATCACATCATCCGCCGTTACCGGCTCCCCATCACTGAACGTTGCTTTCTTATTCAGATGGATGATCATATTGGTATAATCATCAGCCACTTCATAGCTTTCAGCCAGTCTCGGCTCTACGGTACCGTCTTTCTTTGTTACCCAGAGACGGTCATAAATCTGATCGGAGACAATGTCTGTATAGTTTCCGGAATCAAAGTAGGGACACCAGCTTGCCCACGCATTGGTGATCGCCACCGTAACCGTCTTATTTCCGGTACTTTCTGTTCCTGCTGCTTTGGTTGTTTCCACCGCAGTCTCACCTGCAGCACTGCTCTTCGTGCTGTCAGTCTTTGTTTCGGAAGTCTTGGCCCCGCCGCATGCTGCCATACCAAAGGCCATGATTCCTGCCAACACAGCCGACATGAACCGCGTTGTTTTTTTCATAATTCTCCTCCTTCTTGCCTGCTTTCTCACTTTTCATACAGGCATGAACCTCACATTATGTTCTTGCATAAAAAAAACGGGGGTTCGTTTCTCACAATCTCCCAATTTTCGGTTCGTAGTATAACATCATGGGTTCCTGAAGTCAATAGGGGTTCCCATTTTCCGGCATCCTGTCTAAAAAGTTAACAACGATTTATGATTCAGCCAACGAAATAACAATATTCATAAACGCTCTTATGATTCATAGCGAAAAAGAAGATGGGAAAAACCCATCTTCTTTTCAAAATTCCATACATTTTCTTATTTTTTCGTTTTTCAGTCGATCACATTGACTGCACAGT